>DASVDR010000025.1 GCA_036381015.1 Gammaproteobacteria bacterium | reverse complement strand
GCATCCGGAGACGGCGGCGCTGTTGCGCAAGCTGATGGAGGAGCGGGGGCTGGAGGTGCCGCCGCCTGGTCGGACTCTCGACTCGATCTGCATCACCGACCTTTGCAAGTAGCCGCAAGCTGAACGAGCCGTCCGGGAGCGTCGATCGCTACTCGGACGGAGTTCGTGTGGCCTTTGAAGCTGTGGAGGGACGCGCCTTCGGACGCCGTCCTGGCGGCCCTGAAGATCCCGGCGGAAGCGGCGACGCAGGGGACGCGCCTTCAGTGACTGTCTTTCGGAGACACGCGGGAAGAGCGTCCCTGCCGTTCGTCTGCGGCCCTCCCTGGCCGCAGACGGTCTCCGAAAGACAGCCACTGAAGACGCGTCCGAGACGTCCTCGCGGCGTTCAGCGCCTGGTGCCTCGCCCGAGGTGTCGCCTCCGACGAATCCCGGTAGGCCGGTAATTTCGATATCGGGCGGTTACCCCGGGCTGCGGTGGAACCTGTGATCGCCGCCGTGCTCCCCCGAGCAGCGCCGCGAAGCCCCGGATTACCGGTGCTGGAAGGCCCCGATCAGTGATCGAAGCCCCCGACCACCCGCGGTGATCGAGGGCGCTACGGCGGCCCGTGCTCGACGGGATCAGCCGGTGCCGAGGTAGGGGATCAGTCGGCCGAAGCAGATGACGCCTACCCAGAGCGCGATCGAGGTGGCGCCGACCGCTTTCGCGATCGGGGGCGTGGGTGCGTGCGGCGGCGCGTTTTCCATGGCCGGTGCGACCTTGACCGCGTAAAGCAACGCGTTCGCGCCTGCGAGCAACACGAGCACCATCTTGATCTGAAAAGAGATGTTGATCGCGTAGCGGTACGGATCCCCGAACAGGAATACGATGCCGGTCGTCAAATTGATGCCGAAGCCGGTGAGGGCCATCGGCACCAGCGAATGCACCGTCAGCGAGGGGATCACGCGCTGCACGCCGATGAGCCGCAGGTCCATGACCAGGATCGAGCCGATCAGCAGCGACATGCCGACGAAGTGAAGCGTCTCCATCGTCGGCCACGTCCATGAGTAGTTCAACGCGAGCGCGTTGATCCAGGTCGTCTGCATCCAATCCAGAATGGCATTCATCGTGCTGAACCTTCGGCTACAGGTAGGCAATCAGGCGGCCGGTGACGATAGCGGCCAGCCACATGGCGATCGAAAGGGCGGCCACCGCTCGCGTCGAGAACGGCGTGACCGAATCGGCTCCGTGGCCGTCTCCGGTTCTCGCGACGGCCGTCTGCAGATAACCGACGGTCACCGCACCGCCGAGGACGAAGGCCATCTTCAACAGGAACGTAATGTCCGTCACGTAGGTCGTGGCCTGCGACGAGAAAAGCGCGGCGCCGGATAGAAAGTTGATCAAGAAGCCGATCCACGCCACCTTGAAGAGGGTCCTGAGCGACGCGAACGGGATGGTGCGAAAGCGGCCCAGCAGCCGCAGGTCGATCGCGACGGCAAGCCCGACCATGATGGCGAGGCCGACCGAGTGCAGCGTGATCATGAACGGGTAGCCGAAGGCGGAGACGCGCACCCATTCCCCCAGCGCCGTCCCCTCGATCCAGGCAATCAATTCCAAAGGCGTGCTCCCAGCTGTCGTTATCCCGGTGAAGGCGAGCCGGCGTCGCAGGGTAGCTTGCGATCCTGGCCAAGTCCATACCCGCGCTCGCGCGACGAAGCGAACCGGCCCGTCATGGGGGCGTGGCCACGACGGCATGGCTTGCGCGAACGTTGCCGAATACCTATGTTAGCGGGCTCGCGAGCAGTCGGTCGGCGGCGAGGTTCGGTGCGCCGCGGCAACCGCTGAGTGCGCGTTCGCAGTACGGGATCTCAGCGATGGCGGAAATCGTGCTCGGCCTCTGGACCACTCACGGGCCGCAGCTGAACACCACGCCCGAGGAGTGGATGCTCCGCATCCCGGCGGATCGGGCGCGCAGCCACTGGTTCAAGGGCCGGCAATACACGTTCGACGAGCTCGTGGAGCTGCGAGCGCCGGAGCGTTTGGGCGAGCAGGCCACGCTCGAGGCCCGCACCCGTCACCACGCCGCCTGCCAAGCGGCGATCACACGCACCGCGGAGATCTGGGCGGAAGTCGACCCCGACGTCTGCGTGATCTTCGGCAACGATCAGCGCGAGCTCATGCTGCCGTCGCTGCAGCCCGCTTTCACCGTGTACTACGGCGACACGTTCTGGAACGGGCCGATTCCCGAGCAGCGCTCGGCGAAGCTGCCGCCGGGCATCCGCGAATCGGAATGGGCGAACCGTCCGGAGCAGCGCGTGGACTACCAAGGCCTACCGGACCTCGCACGGCGGCTCCTCGAGCGCGGGATAGACGAGGGCTGGGACTTCGCCGCGTCGAACGAGTGGCCGGAGCACGCGCCCGATCATCATCATGCCGGCACGCCGCACGCGTTCGCCTACATCCTGCGCCGCGTGATGCGCGACCGCGCGGTCCCGACGCTGCCGATCATCACGAATACGTTCTTTCCGCCGAACCAGCCGCGCCCGTGGCGGTGCTTCGAGCTCGGGCGCCTCTTGCATCGCGTGATCTCGGAATGGGATCGCGACGTCCGCGCCGCGGTGGTCGGATCCGGCGGCATGTCGCACTTCGTGATCAACGAAGAGTTCGATCACGAGCTGATCGACGCGATTCAGCGCCGCGACGAAGCGTTCGTCCGCGGCGTCGATCCGCTGCTGATGAAGGACGGCACGTCGGAGCTGCTGAACTGGATTTCCGCCTCCGGTTGCCTGTTTCAGACGGGGCTCAGCGGGGAGCTGATCGACTACGTGCCGTGCTACCGCACGGAGGCCGGCAGCGGAACCGCCCAGGGCTTCATCGCCTGGAGGTAATCCTTCTCCCTCACGGCTCGTCGAGCATCGTCTCGTAATCGCGCCCGACCACTTGCGTGATCGGCTCGCCGTTGCGCAGCGCGCGCAGCATCAAGCGCTCCCGCTCGGCGATGCGCTCCGCGCGCGCGAGCACTTCCTCGATGCGGGCAGCCGGGACGAATGCGACGCCGCTCGAATCCGCGACCGCGTAGTCGCCGGGCTCGACCGCCACTCCGCCGATGCGAACGGCGCAACCGAAGTCGGCCTCGTGCACCCGTCCGCGGGCGGTCCGGGCGCAGGCGCCGCGTGCATAGAGCGGAAACTGGAGCGCGCGCGCTTCGTCGATGTCCCGCGCCGGCCCGTCGATGATCACGCCGGCGACGCCGCGGATTTGCGCGCCCGCGGACAGGACGCCGCCCCAGCCCGCGCACTCGGTCCCGGACGAGTGCTCGAGCACGATCAGGTCGCCGGGACGCGCCGACTCGATTGCGGCCGTGCCGAGATGTCGCGTGCTGCCGCCAGGCGGCTTGCCGGGCGCGAGCTTCACGGTCACGACCGGCCCCGCAATGCGCCGACGGGCGCCGAGCGGCACGAGGCCGGTGACCGCCGGCGGCAGGCCGAGCGCGTCGAGCGCGTCGGACACCGCACAGCTGTCGAGGGCGGAGAGACGCGCGACGAGCACCTGGGAGGCGGCGCCGGGCTCGCTCATTTCGCGCTCCGAGTTTGCAGACGGTGATAGCCGAGGAGCTTGCGCGCTTCGTCGAGCCGCTTGCCGCTCGCGAGAAGCTCGCGGATGCGCGCCTCGGCCGCGTCGATCGCCTCGGCGATATCGAGCACCTCGTTCTCCCGCGATCTCGGGATCACGACGACGCCGTCCGCGTCGCCCCGCAAGATGTCGCCCGGCTGGACCCGCGCCTGCCCGATCGTGACGGGCACCTGCTCCGCGTCGACCTGCACGCGATCCTTGCCGGTGCGCATCGAGTAGCTGCGGCTGAAGATCGGATAGCCGAATTCGAGGCACAGGTGCGTGTCGCGGTTCGCGCCGTCGATAACGGTGCCGGCGAGCCCTTTGCGAAGCGCGAGCCCGGTCAGGATGTCGCCCCAGACCGTCGCGTCCTCGCGCCCGCCGTTATCGAGGACGACGACCGTGCCGGGCTCGAGGTCGTCGATGTAGTCGCCTACGGTGCCGGGCTCCGACGAGTCGACCGGACGATACAGAACCGTGTAGGCCCGGCCCGTCATCCGGAACGAGTGATCCCGTGGCTTGATGCCGAGGCACTGCCCCGCGATGCCGAGCTTGTCGAGCGCGTCGCTGATCGCGGCGGTGTCCAGTCCGGCCGCTCGGCGGACGTTGTCGTCGTGCGTCATCTTCACGCAGCCTCGCGCGGCGCTATTCGCGCGTGATCTTGAAGGGGTTCTCGGCACCGTCCTGGGTCCACGTGCCGACGATGTACCGGTTGTAGGAGCCGATGTCCTGCAGGGTGCCCTCGATCAGGATCTCCTGATCCTCGTGATTCACCGCTTCGATCCGCACCGTCCAGGTGCTCGGCTCGAGCTCCGCGCGGCGGAACTCGATCGATTCGGGCCCCGGATTGATCATTCCGTTGATGCGCTCTCCGTCCCAGTCCATCACTATGACGACGCGGTGCCCCTCCCCGGGCGGCCCCCATTCGCCTCGCCACGTGCCGTCGAGCGGGAAACCCTCTTGAGCGGCGGCCGGGAAGGCCACGGCGGCGAGGCAGGCGAGGAAGGCAGCGGTTCGAGCGGTTCTTCGTGAATGCATGGCTCCATGTCAAATCTTCGATGCAGGCGAGGAGGTTACATTATCGAAGACGCCTCTGCCGGTCGAGCGGCAGCGGGTCCCGTTCCGGCCACCGCGAGGCCGGCGGCTTCGTTTTTCGAAATCGTGCGGAAAAAAGCCCTGCCTTCGAGCGCCGTTCTGTTACTCTCTAAGGTGCGCGAGCTCGGACGGGAACGCGGGACGACCACGCGCCGCGAGAAAAGCGCTCCTGTCGATTGAAAATCCAAGAGGTCTGAATGTTCTTCGAGGGTTTGTTACCGCTTCCCGTGTGGGGCTACGTCGCTGCGGCTTTGGCGCTCACTCACGTGACGATCGCGAGCGTCACGATTTACCTGCATCGCCACCAGGCGCATCGGGCGCTGACGCTTCATCCCGGGGTCAGCCATTTCTTTCGGTTCTGGCTCTGGCTTACGACCGGCATGGTGACCCGGCAATGGGTGGCCGTGCATCGCAAGCATCATGCGCGCTGCGAAAGCGACGACGATCCTCACAGCCCCCAGCGCAAGGGCATTTGGCGTGTCCTCTTCGCCGGAGCGTGGCTCTATCGCATGGAGGCCTGTAAGCAGGAGACGCTCGACGCCTTCGGCGCGGGGACGCCGGACGACTGGGTCGAGCGCCACATCTACTCGAAGCACCGTTTTCTCGGCATCGGCACGATGCTCGCCGTCGACGTGCTGATGTTCGGGCTCGCCGGCCTGTGGATTTTCGCGGTGCAGATGGTCTGGATTCCGTTCTGGGCCGCCGGCGTGATCAACGGCGTCGGGCATTATTGGGGTTACCGTAATTTCGAGACGCAGGACGCGTCGCGAAACATCATCCCGATCGGCATCCTGATCGGCGGCGAGGAGCTGCACAACAACCATCATGCCTACGGCTCCTCGGCGCGTCTGTCGAACAAGTGGTGGGAATTCGACATCGGCTGGCTCTACATCCGCACGCTCGAGGCCCTCGGTCTCGCCGCGGTCCGCCGCAAGGCGCCGAAAACGGAGTTCGTCAGCGGACGTCAGGTCGTCGACATGGACATGCTCCGCGCGGTCGTCGCGAATCGCTTCCATGTGCTGAAGCTCTACGGCAGCCGCGTCGTCTGCCCGGTCCTGCGGGCCGAGTCGCGGGCGCTCACCGGCGAGGCGCGCCGGCGGCTGCGCGCGATCCGCTCGTCGATCCTGCGCGAGGAAGCGTCGCTCGACGCGCAGCGTCACCGTCACTTGGAGGAGGTGCTGCGGACGAACACGCGGCTCAGGACGATCTACGACTTCAAGCTGCGGCTGAAGGCGCTTTGGACGCAGCAGGCCAAGGGGCAGCAGGAGCTTCTGGCCCGCCTCCAGGCGTGGTGCGCCGACGCGGAATCGAGCGGCATCGCGGCGCTCGAGGACTTCGCGCGCCAGCTGCGCGGGTATCGCGCGCAGCTCGCCTGATCGCAAGGCGCCGGTCGCCCGATCCGGTCACGGAAGCGCGAACACGAAGAGCTTGCTGTCGGCGCTCTCGGCAACGGCGTCCGGCGTGTAACGGGCGAGCGCGCCCGTCAGGTTCGAGCGCCCCGTGCTGATCGAGACGAATTGTCGTCCGTCCACGGCGAACGTGATCGGGTGGCCCGAGACCGGCGCGCCGAGGTCCGTCTCCCACAGCACTTCACCCGTCGCCGCGTCGAAAGCGCGGAAGATGCCGGCCAAGTCGCCGCCGAATATCAGGTCACCGGCCGTCGACAGCAGGCCGGTCATTGCGGCGCGCTGGTCGTAACGCCACAGCTCCGCGCCGGTTTCCGCCGAAAGCGCGCGAAGCGTGCCGAGCCGAGTCGTGCCCGGCGCGATCTCGGTATCGCTCTCGACGGCGTAGACCAATTCCGGCGTCGCTTCATCCGCAATCGATCTCGCCGTCATGCACGTGTTCGCAAGCGTGAAGTACATGGCGCCGGTGCGAGGGCTGTAGGTGCCGGCCGGCCAATTCTTGCCGCCGTTCGGCGTGGGGCACACGAAGCGCTCCTGATTCGCGGCCGTGAAAAGCGTGTCGGGGTTGATCGACACGTCGCCGGTTGCGCCGTCGATGTCGGCCACGACGTTCTGCCGGATCGTCGGGCGCGCCCAGAGAAATTCCCCCGTCTCCCGGTCCAGCGTGTAGACGATCCCGGTCTTGCCCGGAATTCCGGTCACGACGCGCCGTCGCTCGCCCGGCCGAAGCCCGGGAGCGATCCAACGCACCTCGGCCGCATCCGGCGCGACGGCGGTATCGATCAGCATCCGCTCGAACGCGTGATCGAGATCCCAATGGTCCACGAGATGCTGGTAGTGCCAAACGATCTCCCCGCTCCGCACGTCGAGGGCGAGCGTGGAGTTGTGGTAGAGATAGTCGCGATCGTTGCCGGCGAGCATGAATTTCGGGGCCGGGGCCGTCACCGACGTGCCGACGTAGACGAGGCCGAGCTCCGGATCGTAGCTCGGCACGAGCCACGCACCGACGTGCCAACGGCGCTCGTACGGAACGTCCCCCCAGCTCTCGCTTCCCGGCTCCCCCGGACGGGGGATCGTTCGTCGCCGCCACAGCTCCTTGCCGGTGAGCGCGTCGTGCGCCGTGATCACGCACGCGTCCGGCCCGGCCTCGGGCATGCAATTGCGCCCCGAGATGAGGATACCGTCGGCCACGATCGGGCCCGAGCCCTGCTTCGCGGGATGGGTCCGGTAGTCCAGAACCTTCGTTTCCCAAACGAGCGC
The DNA here is from genome assembly GCA_036381015.1 of Gammaproteobacteria bacterium. Classification (NCBI taxonomy): domain Bacteria; kingdom Pseudomonadati; phylum Pseudomonadota; class Gammaproteobacteria; species Gammaproteobacteria bacterium. The sequence continues at coordinate 56,913 of DASVDR010000025.1, read as the reverse complement.
TCCGCTCTCCGCGTCGAGCGCGTAGATGAAGCCGTCCGAGCCGTTGTCGATGATCAGCCTGCCGTAGATCGCGAGATTGCGGTTCGTCGCGGGGAAGGGCACGTAGCGGCCGACGTCGTCCGGCAGGTCGCGCCGGTGCTCCCACAACGTCTCGCCGGTGGCCGCGTTCATCGCGGTCGTCACATCCATCGGCCCCGGGTAATACATCACGCCTCGATAGACGAGCGGGACGCCTTCCTGGCTCGGCGCGTCCGGGAGATCCTTCGACCAGACGAGCTCTAGATCGCTCACGTTGTCGCGGTCGATCCGATCGAGCGGGCTGTACCCCCAGCCGTCCAGCGTGCGGCGCCAGGACGGCCAATCGGCGGCGTCCGGATGCCGCAGCATCTCGTCCGTGACCGGCACGAAGCCGCCGTCGTCGGCGAGCACCGGACTCGAGATCAGTCCGACGAGCGGCAGGATAAGGCTCGACCGGCGGCTCTTCATCGCGTGGCTCCTTCCGAGGGCTCGGGCCCGAATGTTACGACGACGCGTTCATGCCGTGCACGCGCGGCCGAACCGCAGGCTCGGCGTCAACCCTCGACCCGGCGCGTGCGTTTTAAGCATGTCTTGATACGCATCGAGGGAGAGACATCGTGAAAACCAGTGCGACATGGATCGGCGTCGGATTGCTGCTGCTCGCGAGGCCGCTGCTCGCGGACGAGCCCGTGGACCGGAGCGAGCGGCTCGACGAGCGCGGCGAGCGCATCGAGGAGCGTCTCGACCGCCGCGGCGACCGCGTCGAGCGGCACGCCGACCGGCGGGGCGATCGAATCGACCGCCGCCTCGATCGGGCCGCGGCACGCGCCGAGGAGGCGGATCGGGATGTCGCGGCCGAGCGGCTCGATCGACGTGGGGACCGCGTCGACAACCGGCTCGATCGGCGCGGCGCGCGCGCCGATCGGAGACTGGACCGGCGCGGGGACCGCGTCGAGCGCCGATTCGACCGCCGCGCGGCGAGGGCCGATCGCCGCACCTGATTCGAGCGTTCCAGCGCGTCTCGAACGAGAGGCCCCGGCGGGTGCCCGCCGGGGCCTTCTCGTTCCTGCATCGTCCGAGGATCAGCGCGCGCGGCGTGGAGCGCGCTGCTGTGGCCGCTGCGGCGTGCCGCTGCGCGGCACGGCTCGCGGTAGCGGCCGGCGCACGGCGCGCTGCCGCAGCGCACGCCGCTGCTCCGGCGTCAGCTCGCGAAACCGCTCGCGCAGCTCGAGGCGGCGTTCGGGCGGCAGCGCGCGGTAGCGGCGATAAGTCTCGAGCAGGCGCTGCCGCTCGGCCGGCGGAAGGCGCCGAAGCTCGGCGTACCGCTCGCGGATGGCCGCGCGCTGATCCTCCGGCAGCGCTTGCCAGCGACGGAACCGCTCCCGTGCACGCTGGCGCTCTTCGGGGGCCATCTCGAGCCACCGCTCCGCTCCGCGCGCGATGCGCTCCTGGCGCTCCGGGTCGAGCCGATCCCACTGCTCTTGCTGAGGCGCGAGCAGCCGGCGCTGCGCGTCGCTCAGCTCGTCCCAGGCGATCCCCTGAGCGTCCGCGCGGCCCGCGAGCGTCAAGAGCGCCAGGCCGAGCGCGGCGATTCTAGTTGCTCTCGTCATCGTCTTTCCTCGCACGCTCCGGGGACTTGGCGTCGTCCTTCGGCGGCGCCTCCCGATGGGCGCGCTCGTTCTCCGATTCCGCAATCCGCCACAACTCTTCGTCCTCGCCCGCGCCCCAGCTGCCGAGATATTCGAGCAGGTCGACGTCCGGACCGGGCGCCGGCTCCTGCGCAGGCAGCGCGGCGGCCCCGAGAGCCGCGAGCAGGCCGACCGCGGCGGGACGGATCATCCGGCGCCGTCGGCTGCCGCGCCCGGCTCGAGCTCGGGCTGCTCCTCGAGCCACACGTAGAACTCGAGATCCTCCGTCAGCATCTCGAGATCCTCCTCTCCGGACAGAATCTCGAGATCGCCGAGAGCGGCCAAGTCGACGCGCGGGTCCGCGGAGGGGGACCCGAGCGGGCCCAGCCACCACCCGATCGCGACCGCCGCGAGCGTCGCGGCCGCCGCGAGCGACCATCGCGGAACGGCCGCGAACGGGGCGCGCGGCTCGAGCGCCTCGAGTGCGCGCAGCCGGGCATCCCGGAGGCGGCTTCTCGTCGCGACGTCGAGCGCGTCGACGCTGCGTTCGAACGCCTGTCTCGCGTGCCGTTCGAAATCGCTTTCGTTTTGCGGCCGACGTTCGTTCATTCCCGTTGCTCCTCGTCGTGGTCCGCCAGCAACTCGCGTAGGCGATGCACGGCCCGCGAGTAGTGGGTCTTCACGCTGCCTTGCGTGCAGCGCATCGCGGCCGCCGTCTGCGCGACGTCGAGCCCTTCGAAGTTACGCAGCATGAAGGCCTCGCGCTGGCGCGCCGGCAGCGTCCGCAGCGCTTCTTCGAGCGCGCGCATCGCGTCGTCCGAGGACGCGCGCTCGAGCGGGTCCTCGACGGCGGGCGCCGGCGCTTCTTCGATCGGGTCCCGCTCGGCGTCGCCTCCGCCGAAGAACGCGAGCACGCGCGAGCGGACGGTCCGCCGGCGCTGCGCGTCTCGAATCCGATTCTGGAGGATCCGATAGAAGATCGCGCGCCACTCGGCGCTCGGCCGCCGCGCGTAACGGCGAACGAGCCGAATCATCGCGTCCTGCACGATGTCGAGCGCCTCGTCGCGGTCGCGAATGCCGATCCACGCGATGCGATAGGCGCGCGCCTCCACGTCTCGAAGAAAGGCCTCGATCTCGATGCCTGCTTCGAGCGCCTGGATTTCGATGCCCGAATCCAGCGTTCCCTCCCGTCCAAGCCGCATCCGCTGCCCCGATGCACGCCATGTTAGCCTCGTCCCGAGCGCCCTCGGCCGGCGCTCGATCGAATCCGTGCACGCAGTCACGTTTCACGCTCGGACCTGTAACGCACGACCCCGCCCCGCGGTTGACACGCCGGCAGCGCCCCTGTCAACGCGGCTCCGGTCCCGTGCGTTGGAGGAAAGCAGCCCGGCAGCCGGCGACGACAGGAGGGTGAACGGATGAAGGACTTCGCTTCGGCCATCGCGGCGAACCGTTTCGGCCTCGGCGCTCGGCCCGGCGAGCTCGACCGGATCGCCGGCGACCCGCGCGGCTGGCTCGCGGCTCAGCTCGAGCCGCCGGCTCCGACGCTCTCGGGCGCCGGCCTCCGTAGCGCGGCCGGCGTGCTTGCCGAGACGTTGGCGCGGCGCCGCGCGGATCGCGCCAAACGGCTCGGCCGGACGGCGGAGGATCCGCCGGGAGCGGAGGGCCGAAGCTCCGAAGCGAGGCCTGGGGCGGACGCCTCGGAAGAGCGGGACCCCGCCCGGACCGCAGCGCGAGGCGGATCGGCACGCGCCGCGTATGCGGCCGAGGTCGACGCGCGCTTTCGGCATGCCGTCGCGACGGATCGCCCGTTTCTCGAGCGGCTCACGCAGTTCTGGACCAACCACTTCGCCGTCTCCGTCGACAAGCCCGCGGTCCTGGGGCTCGCCGGCGCGTTCGAGCGCGAGGCGATCCGGCCGCACGTGCTGGGCGATTTCGCCGATCTGCTGCTCGCTGTCGAGCGCCATCCGGCCATGCTGATCTATCTCGACAACTACCGCTCGATCGGCCCGAATTCGTCGATCGGAAGGCGCGCGGCCCGCGCCGGCCGAGACGTCGGCCGCAACGAGAATCTCGCCCGCGAGATCCTCGAGCTGCACACGCTCGGCGTTCGCAGCGGTTACACCCAAGAGGACGTGATCGCGCTCGCGAACGTGCTGACCGGCTGGTCGGTCGTCGGTCCCGCGGCCGGCCGCTTCCGCCCGGAAACGCACCGGCCGGGAGAGTTCGCGTTTCGTTCCGAGATGCACGAGCCCGGCGCGCAGCGGATCCTCGGCCGCCGTTATGCCGAGGACGGCGAGGCGCAGGGCGTCGCGGTCCTGCGCGACCTCGCGGCACATCCGTCGACCGCCGAGTTTCTCGCGACGAAGCTCGCTCGACACTTCGTCGCGGACGACCCGCCGCGGGATGTCGTCGGCCGGCTCGCGGCGGCGTTCGCCGAGACCGGCGGGCACTTGCCTGCCGTCTATCGCGAGCTGATCGGTGCGCCGGCGGCGTGGCGGGAGCCATTCGCCAAGTACAAGACGCCGAACGATTACGTCTTCTCGGTCTTCCGCGCTCTCGATTCGCCGATCGACGCCGGTCGCGGGACCGCGGCGCTCACGCTGCTCGGGCAACGCCCGTACGCGCCCGGCTCTCCGGCCGGTTGGCCGGACCGCAGCGCCGACTGGGATGCGCCTTCGGCGCTGCTGAAGCGCATCGAGTGGGCCGGCGCGCTCGCGGGCCGCGTCGGCGGCCGCTACGACGCGGCCGAGCTCGCCGAGCAGCTTCTCGGCGCGACGCTGAGCGAGGAGACGCGCCGCGCGGTCGCGGGTGCCGCGACTCGGCCGCAAGCGCTCACGCTGCTGCTGGCGTCGCCGGAGCTCTTGCGGCGGTGAGCACGACGGTCGTCCGGCCGTCGCGGGGGCGGCGCGGGACGACGGCCGGACGGTCGAGGCTCGATGGAGGGTTCGATGATGAACGGATGGGATCGAAGAGCATTTCTCGCGGCGGCATCGGCGGCGGCCGGAGCGCTTGCGATGCCGCGGGTCGCGTTCGCGGGCACGGGCGGCGACCGGCGCTTCGTGTTCGTCGTGCTTCGCGGCGCGCTCGACGGGCTCGCGGCCGTGCCCGCATACGGCGATCCGCATTACGCGGCGCTGCGCAGCGATCTCGCACTGCCTCCGCCGGGCGCGTCCGGCGGCGTCCTCGCGCTCGACGATCTATTCGGGCTGCACCCGAGTCTCGAGTTCCTCGCGGAGTGCCACGCGGCCGGCGAGCTTTGCGTCGCGCACGCCGTCGCGACGCCGTACCGGGAACGATCCCATTTCGATGCCCAGAACGTGCTCGAGACGGGCGCGGCACGGCCGTATGCGCTGCCGGACGGCTGGCTCAACCGGGCGCTCGGCGCGCTGCCGTTAGGCCGCGCGTCGTCGCCCGGTGTTGCGCTCGGGCCCGACGTGCCGCTCGTGATGCGGGGCGCGACGCCCGTGATCTCGTGGTCCCCGTCGCGGCTGCCGCCGGTTGACGACGACACGCTCGATCGGCTGTCGGATCTCTACGCGCACGACGACGTGCTCGGCAGGCGCCTCGCCGACGCGCTGTCGGCGGAGTCCGCTCTGCCCGTCGAGGCCGCGAGCGAAAGCGCGATGCAGGCGCCGAGCGCACGCGATCGCGGCGCAAGGCGACGGCGCGTTGCGTCGAACGGTCGTGCGCGCGCCGCATCCGGCGAGATCATCCGCGCCGCGGCCGGCTTCCTCGCTCGAAACGACGGGCCGGTCGCGGCCGCCCTCGACATCGGCGGATGGGATACCCATGCGAACGAGCGCGGTGCGCTTCGCCTGCGGCTCGCCGCGCTCGACGCTGCGCTTCGCTCGTTCAAGACGGCGCTCGGCACGACGTGGCAGCACACCGTCGTCGTCGTCGCGACCGAGTTCGGCCGAACGGCGGCGGCGAACGGCACGGGGGGCACGGATCACGGCACCGCCGGCGCCGCGTTCGTGCTCGGCGGCGCCGTACAGGGCGGGCGCGTGATCGCCGATTGGCCGGGCCTCGCTGCGCGCGATCTCTACGAAGGGCGCGACCTCCGGCCCACCCTCGACCTTCGGTCGGTGCTCAAGGGCGTGCTCGGCGAGCATCTCGGCGTTCCGGCCGCGGCGCTCGAGCGCAGCGTGTTTCCGGAGAGCAGGGCCGCCGCGCCGCTCGACGGCCTTGTGAAGGCCTGACGCTGCCGCACGAGCTTTCCGCCGGCCTGCAATGGCATCATGACGGCTTTCGGATCTCGTTCCGGGCGCCGTCGCCCGTTGCAGGATGCACATGAGCTCTTCCGCGGATGCCGCCACCGCGCGCGTCACCGACGCCGGTCCTCTCACCGCCTTCGGGCTGCTCGCTCTCCTCTGGGGCTACAACTGGGTCGTGATGAAGCTCGCGCTGCGCGACGCCGGGCCGATCGATTTCGCCGTGCTGCGCGTCGGGCTCGGGGCGCTGGTGCTGCTCGCGTTGTTGCCGGCGCTCCGCGCGCCGCTTCTGCCGCGGCACGTCGGCAAGACGATTCTGCTCGGCCTCTTCCAGACCACGGGCTTCGTCGGGCTGATCTCGTGGTCGCTCGCGGTGGGCCAGGCGGGAAAAAGCGCCGTGCTCGCGTACACGATGCCGTTCTGGGTGATCCTGCTCGGTTGGCCGTTCCTCGGCGAGCGCCTGCACGGACGGCAGTGGCCCGCGGTCGGGCTCGCGCTCGCCGGCCTCGTGCTCGTGCTGGAGATTTGGGACACCGGCGCCGGCTTCGCGAGCAGCCTCCTCGCGCTCGGCGCCGGTCTTTCGTGGGGGATCAGCGTCGTGATCGCGAAGAAGATCCCGATTCGCGGCCGCGCCGAGCTCGTCTCGCTGACGGCCTGGCAGATGGTATTCGGCTTCGTTCCTCTGGCGGGCGCTGCGCTGATCGTGGCGGAGCGGCCGGTCGAATGGAGCGGGTATTTCATCGGCGCGCTGGCGTACAACGCCGTCGGCGGCACGGCGCTCGCCACGCTGCTGTGGCTCTATATCCTGCAGCGCCTGCCGGCGACGATCAGCGGTCTGAGCTCGCTGATCGTGCCGATCGTCGGCGTCGTTTCGGCATGGTTGCAGCTCGGCGAGCGGCCGAATGCCGCCGAGGGCACGGGGATCGTGCTGATTCTCGCCGCGCTCGGCCTGCTCGCATCCGCCGGCCGCGCGACCGAGCCGCACGCACCGGAGGGCATGTGAATACGGAACTCGCGATCGGCGGCGTGCCGGAGCACTTCAACCTGCCTTGGCTCCGGCTTCTCGAATCGGGCGCGTTGGGCGGCGCCGGCATCCGCGCTGCGTGGAGCGATTTCCCGGGCGGCAGCGGCGTCATGAGCGCCGCGCTCGCCGAAGGGCGGCTCGACGTGGCCATGCTTCTCTGCGAGGCCGCCGTGGCGGCCGTCGCCGGCGGCGCGCCATTCCGCATCGTTAGCCTTTACACCGAAACGCCGTTGCTGTGGGGCATTCACGTGCCCGCCGGGTCACGCTGTGCTGGCGTGGACGACGTTCGCGGCGCGCGGTACGCGATCAGCCGGCCCGGGTCCGGATCGCATCTGATGGCCTTTGCGCTCGCCCGAGCGCGGGGTTGGCCGACCGAGGAGCTCGCGTTCGAGACGGTCGGCGGCGTTGACGGCGCCGTCGAAGCGCTCGAGCGCGGAGCCGCGGACGTTTTCCTTTGGGAGCGATTCATGACGCAGCCCCTCGTCGACGCGGGCCTTTTTCGGCGCATCGGCGAATTCGCGGCACCGTGGCCTGCGTTCGTCGTCTGCGCGTCCTTGTCGGCGATTGCCGAGAAGCGTGCTGCGCTCGCCGCCGCCGTGACGTCGGCTTTGTCGGCGGCGTCCGAGCTCGCCGCATCGCCGGGCGCTGCCGCGGAAATCTCCCGCCGTTACGGGCTGCGGGCGGACGAAGCGGCGCGCTGGCTCGCGGCCACGCGTTGGGCCCCTCGAATCCTACCCGCGGACGCCGCAGCCGCGGCCGCATTCGCGATGCTGCGCGACGTCGGCGTCGTCGCTGCCGGGCCCGCGCCGGTCATGACGGCCGCCCTCTGATTGCCGGGTGCGCGGCGCCCATTCGCCGCGGGAGCGTGTGCTAGCATTGCCGAGGCCGCGCGAAGCGGCCCAGTCGAATGATCTTGCGCAAATCAGGGAGGCCGCGTGCACCGGCGCGGTTTGCGCGGGGCGGGAGAAGAAGTCCAAGAGTCGAGCACGACCGTCGGTTCGGACCCGCCCGGCATGAGGAGTGAGCCATGTTGAACCTCTCCCGTCTCGGGGTGGCCGGAATGCTGGCTGCGTTGGGCGCCGCAGCGGCGGGACCGGCCGCCGCGCAGGTGAACCTCGCCGGCGTGTGGAGCGCGACGTATGCGGAGGATTGGCCGGACCGCATACCGGGGCCGGAGCTCGGCGACTACGCGGGCTTGCCCCTGAACGACGCCGACCGGCTGCGCGCGCAGAGCTGGAGCGCATCGATCCTTTCGCTGCCTCACTACCAGTGCCGCGTCCACCCTTCGGACTACGCCAACAGCTTCGCGGACATCCGCATCTGGGAGGAGATCGACACCGAGACTCAGGAGCTGATCGCGATCCATCTTCAGCACTTCGCGTGGAATACCCAGCGCACGATCTGGATGGACGGCCGCCCGCATCCGCCGGAGTTCGCGGAGCATACGTCGATGGGCTTCTCCACGGGCGAATGGGTGGGCCGTATCCTCAAAGTGACCACGACTCACTTGAAGGAAGGCTGGCTACGCCGCAACGGCGTGGCGCGCAGCGATCGAGCCACCGTCACCGAGCACTTCATCCGCCACGGCAATCATCTGACTTGGAACGTATTCGTGCAGGATCCGCTCTATCTGGAGGAGCCGTTCTTCCGGAATCGGGATTACGTGTTGAGCGAAGCCGGCCGGATCGGCGCGTATCCCTGCGAAAGCGTCGTCGAGGTCGTGCTGCCGGACGGGTATTTCCCGCACTACCTGCCGGGCCAGAACCCGTTCCTGATGGAGTACGCGCGCAAGCACGGCATCCCGTTCGAGGCGGCCATGGGGGGCGCGAAGACGATGTACCCCGAGTACATGGAGACGCTCGAGCGCTTGCCGGTTCCGCCGCCGCTCGAGGCCGAGTGAGCGCGGGACGAGGGTGACGGCATGGGGCTTCGAATGAACAAGCAAGCATTGGCCGCGCTGTGGGCGCTGGCGATTCTCGGCGTCGTCACCGCTGCTCCGGCCCGGGCGCAACGGGACTTCACCGACGTCGAGGTGCAGACGCTGAAAGTCCGCGACAACATCTACATGCTGGTCGGCGCCGGGGGAAACATCACGGTGCAGACCGGGGACGACGGCGTGCTGATGGTCGACACGCAGTACGCGGCGCTCTCCGACAAGATCATCGCCGCGATTCGCGAGCTGTCCGACAAGCCGATCCGCTACATCGTCAATACGCACCACCATCCCGACCATACCGGCGGCAACTCGAATCTTCGGCTGGCGGGAAGCACGGTCTCGGGCGGCAACATGCAGGGTGCGATCGCCGACGCCGGCGTCGGTGCGCAGCTCATCGCTCACGAGAACGTTCTGCTGCGCCTCAGCTCGGCGACGGGTGAGCAGGCGTTGCCGTCCTCCGGCTGGCCGACGAATACGTTTTTCGGCGACGAGAAGCAGATGTTCTTCAACGGTGAAGGGATCCGCATCATCCACTTGCCGTCCGCCCACACCGACGGGGACAGCATCGTCTTCTTCCGCCGCTCGGACGTGATCGCGGTGGGCGACTTGTTCTCCACGACGAGCTATCCGGTCATCGATCTCGAGGGTGGCGGAAGCTATCAGGGCTTCGTCGCCGCGCTCGAATACATCGTCGACCTGATGATCCCCGTCTACGGCCAGGACGGCGGCACTCTCGTGATTCCGGGGCACGGGCGCCTCAGCAACATCGGCGACGTGCTGAATTATCGAGAGATGGTGCTCGTCGTCCGCGATCGCCTTCAGCACATGATCGACGAGGGCATGACGCTCGAGCAGGTCAAGGCGGCCCGACCGACCCGCGACTACGATCCCGTCTACGGCTCCACGTCCGGCTTCTGGACGACCGAGCGCTTCATCGAGGCGGCGTACCGCAGCCTGAGCGAGCAGGAGTAGGACGAACATGAGGGCTCTGCAAGTGAACGCGTTCGCGAGGGCGGCGGCCGCCGGCCTCCTGGCCGTGCTGTGGCTCGCGGCCGTGACGCCCGCCGCCGCGCAGCGGGGCCGGCCGCCCGCCCCGGCGAGTCCGCGGGACGCGGCCCCGATCGATCTCACGGGGCAATGGGTATCGATCGTCACGGAGGATTGGCGCTTCCGGATGATGACCCCGCCGAAGGGCGACATCTCCGGCGTCTCTCTGACGCCGGCCGGGCAGGCGACCGCGGAGAGCTGGGATCCGGCGCGCGACGAGGCCGAAGGCAACGCGTGCAAGGCCTACGGCGTCGGCAACATCATGCGGATGCCGGGGCGGATTCGCATTTCGTGGGATGACGGCTCGACGCTCCGGATCGAGACGGACGCGGGGCGGCAGACTCGGCTCCTCCATTTCGGCGACGTGCCGGAGCCGGCCGGAGAGCCCACGTGGCAAGGCGTGTCGCGGGCGGAGTGGATCATGCACGGCGGCGGGCGCGGCCGGCCCCCGGTATACGGCTCGCTCCACGTCGTCACCACCGGGATGAAGCCCGGATACCTCCGCAAGAACGGCGTCCCCTACGGGGCCGAGGCCGTCGTCACCGAGTACTTCGACTTGCTCCACCATCCGGACGGCTCGCAGTGGCTCGTCGTGAAGACCATCGTCGAGGACCCGGAATACCTTGCGGCGCCGTTCATCACGAGCTCGAATTTCCGCAAGGAGGAGGATCGCAGCGGCTGGAATCCGACGCCCTGCAGGGCTCGGTGAGGAGCGGCTGCGAGGGGCGCCGCCGGCCGAAAAAAAGGCGGCTCCGCCCTCGCGGGACCGGAGCCGCCGGAATTGCCTGGCGCCGCGCGATGCTTCGCGGCGCATCGCGGGCTCAGCGAACCTGGAAGCCCTTACTCGGGTCGAACACCTTGCCGTCGTCGCGCGTCGCCTTCACCCAGAGCGCGGCCGGACGCCCATCCCTCATCGGATGGCCGGTGATCGTCACCTTGGTCCCCGGTGTAAAGTCGCTCCTGCGAATACCCGCGCGCATCAGCGTGCTCGGACCCTCGGCCTCGAAGCCCCACGTCGTGACCGTGCCGTCCTCGCCCGTGACGTCGACGAGGAGCCAGGAGTGGGGATTCGTGTATTGGAACTCCTTCACGACGCCGCTGACGGTGATCTCCTTCTGCTCGTCGAACATCACCGCCGAGTGATGGGCCGCTGCGATTTCGCTCGCGAGCATGCCGCCGAGCAGCATGAAGCCAGCGATCGTGCCTGCCAGTGCTTTCGTCATTGCCTCTACTCCTCGTCCTGGTTACCGCTCGGACGATCGTCTTTCTTGGTAAACGTGAAGTCCTGGAAGGTGGAGGTGCCTTCCTCCGTCTCGATCACGACGTTATTCTGGTTCTCCTGGCAGTGCCAGTAACGGATTCTCAGGCTCTTGTCGTCGTTCGAGAGCTTCTTGTACACCTGTCTAGTGTACCAAGGCTCGACCAGGGCCGGCGGATCGTAAGCCCACACGTCGGCGACGAGCGTGTCGTCGGCGGTCTTGTGCCAGATCTCGACGACCTCGATCTGCTCGCTGTACTCCGGCTGAATGCGTTGATATTGCCCGGGGCGCATCTGCGCGGTGTGAATCACGAGCCGATCGCCGTCCCAGAAGCCGATCGAGTCGCCTTCGTAGAGCGGGTAGGCGTCCTCGGGCGGCGGATGTCCGCGGCCGTCCGTGTAAATGCGGCGCACCTCGTTCATCATCTCGTTGATCAGCCACGTCTGCCGCGGCGTGACGATGAACTCTCTCAAGAACGGCTCCACCAGCCACCGCGGCATGCCTGCGGGATTGCAGGCGCTCAGCGGGTCGTACTCGATGCCTTGCTCGACCCTCTCGAGCTTCTCGAGCAGCCTGCGCTCGTACTCCGGCGTGAGCTTTGCGGTGGGCAGCGTTCCGGGCTGCTGATCCGGGTCGAAGTAGAACGGACTCGCCTCGCGCGTCCAGATACCGCTCCAATCCGGGACGTTCTCCCACGTCAGAGCATCGCCGCCGCCGGCTTGCTCCTTGAAGTACTCGTACAGCCCGAGGGCGGTTTCGTGCTCGATTCCGAGATCGATCATCCGCTGCTTTTCCGGCGAAGGCTCGACGACTCGAGCCTCCTGCGCGCTCCCGAGCGGCGTGATTGCCGCCGCGAGCCAGGCGGTGCCTGCAAGCAGCTTGATCTTCGTGGTGCTCGTCATTCGGTTCTCCTCGCGGACGCCAAGGGGATATTCGGCGGTGCGGGCCGCTCGATCAATGCCCTCGGCGATCCGACTTCATCGTCAGACAACCTGCGCCGACGCCGGTTTCCCCCCGGCGTGCCTCGACGTGTTGCGAAACGGGCACGCTCCGCGGCCGGCGCGGCCGGCGCGCCTGCGCGCAGGCCGCAAGAAATTTCCTTTGTTTTTCTTGACCTTGATCGAGCACGGCGCGCGAGTGTTATCGCATGATCGTCGCTGTGACGCAAATCTGCCGCGCCCGGGCCCGATGCCGCGGATCGATGCCGCGATCGGCGGCGTGTCGCGGCGCGCGGCCCGAAGGCTCGCAGCCGGCGCGCTTCAAAAGGCGCGCCCGGTCGGGGTGCCGGCGCGTTTCAAGGCGCGGCCGGTCGGGGTAACATGCGCCCGCGACGCTTCGGGGCGAGCGGAGCGACCCGGGTTCCCGATTCGGGATGCAGCGCCCATCCGTGACGCAGCGATGAGACGGCTTACACGCAAGGCCCCGTACCGGGCCGACTTGGACACCGAGCGCGCCTGCCCGTGAGCTCGCAGCCGGGAACGGAAGGCGCCGAGGCTGCCGCGGCCGTCGGCGAAGCGGCGACGAGCTTCGATTCGAAGCGGCGCGTGCTCGCCGGCGCGGCGCTTTGCTTCTTTCTTTCCGGCTTCGCCGCGCTGCTCTATCAGACCGCGTGGCTGCGCCAGTTCTCTCTCGTGTTCGGCACGACCGAGCTCGCCGTGGCCACCGTCCTTGCCGCCTACATGGGGGGCACGGCGGCCGGCGCCGCGCTCGCCGCTCGATATGCACGGCGCATGCGACGCCCGATTCTCGCGTACGGCCTGCTCCAGGCCGGCGTCGCCGTTTCGGCGCCGGCGGTGCCGTTTCTGACGGCCGCCGCCGGCGGCGTATACCGCTGGCTCCTCGGCGGTCTGCCGGAGCCCCCGGACGCGGCGGCGGCCGCTCACCCGGTCCTTTATCTTGCTGCCGCCTTCGTCGTGCTGATGCTTCCCACGGGTCTGATCGGCGCCGCGCTGCCGCTGTTGACGCGGTACGCGGTACGGCAAGATCGCGAGCTCGGTCCGAAGGTCGCGCTGCTTTACTCGATCAATGCGGCAGGCGCCGTCGGCGGGACGTTGGCCGCGGCGTTCGCGCTCGTCCCGGCGCTCGGCCTCGTGCGGACCGTTTGGGTCGGAGTCGGCGTGAACGTCGCGGTGTTCGTCGCAGCGGCGCTGCTGTCCCGTAAGGCGGGGACGACGGGCCTTACGGCCGCCGAGCCGCTTTCGGCGCCTCCGCGCTTCTTCGCAAGCTGCATCGCGCCGCTCGTGGGGCTCGGAGGCCGCCCTCGGCGCCCGGCCGTGCACCGCCAGCCTGCTTGGATCCTGCCGTTGATGCTCGTCTCGGGCGCCAACGCATTTCTGTACGAGGTATTGTGGACCCGCATGCTGTCGCACGTGATCGGCGGCAGCATCTATGCGTTCGGGACGATGCTCGCCGCGTTCCTTGCAGGCGTCGCGGCGGGGAGCGGGCTTGCGGGGCGCGTATCCGCGGATCGGAACCGTGCGGCGATCGGGTTCGCCGTCGCTCAGGCAGGCATCGCGGTCTTGTCGATCGCGGTTTATGCAGCGATGCAAGCCCTGGTTCCGGAGAGCCGAAGCCCGGCCGCGTTCGCGGGATATGCCGCGCTCGTGATGCTGCCGGCCACGCTGCTGATCGGCGCCACGTTTCCGCTCGCGGTCCGCGTGCTCGCACGGGGCCCATCGGAGGCGAGCGCGGCCACCGGCAGCATCTACGCCTGGAGCACCGTCGGGGCGATCGCCGGCGCCGTGCTGGGCGGACTCTTCCTGATTCCAGGTCTCGGGTTCGAAGGGACGATCCGACTCGCGGTCGGCGTCAACCTGCTGCTCGCCCTCGTGACGGCCGCACTCGTGGCGCCTCCGAAACGTGTCGCGGTCGGCGCGGCGGCCGCCGCGTTGCTCGCGGCCGCCGTTCTCTACCGGCCGGACCGCCCCGAGGCGGTGATCCGGAGCACCGCGATCGAAGCGCCGACGCGCGATCCGCATGAAATTTTCTTTTCGGTCGGCCGCAGCGCGACCGTGCTCGTCGTGGAAAACGACGGCGAGCTCGAGCTCCGGACCGACGGGCTCCCGGAAGCATCGGTGTTGCCGAAAGGCGCGCCGCTCCTCGGGCAGTCACAGCAGTGGATGCATGCCCTGCCGATCGCGGCGCGGCCCGATGCGACATCGATGCTCGTCGTCGGGTTGGGAGGCGGCGTGGCGCTCGAGGGGGTGCCGCGCAGCATCGAGACGATAGACGTGATCGAGCTCGAGCCGGAAGTGCTCGCGGCGAACCGCGCGATCGCGGAGCTGCGCGCTGTGGATCCGCTCGCCGATCCGCGCGTGAACGTGATCATCAACGATGCCCGCAACGCGCTGCAGCTGACCACGAAGAAGTACGACCTGATCGTCTCGCAGCCGCCGCATCCCTGGACCGCGAAATCATCGCATCTCTTCACGGTGGAGTTCGCGGCGCTCGCGAAGTCGCGGCTCGACGAGGGCGGCGTTTTCCTGCAACGGATCAGCGCCGGTTTCGTGGACGAGGGGTTGCTGCGCTCGTTGGCCGCCACGCTCCTCGAGGTCTATTCCAACGTTCGGCTCTACCACGCGGGCGGCGGCACGCTGTTCTTTCTCGCCTCGGACGGCTCGCTCGACATCGAGCGGCAGATCCTGCGGACCGGACGTCCGCTCAGCACCAACGTGCTGCACTACAGCTATCTCGGCTTGAACGTCGCCGAGGACTTCGCCGCGGCGCTCGTGCTCGACGAGCGCTCCGCGCCCGAGTTCGCCGCGGGCGCCGAGCCGAGCACCGACGATCGGAACCTCATGGCCGCGGAGAGCCGCATGCTGGCCGACGGCCTCGACCAGCGTGAGCTTCTCGAGATGCTCGCGCCTTACGACCCCCTGCTCGATGCCGCGAGCCCGTTGCGCGCGGAGCTCGGCGAGCGGCTGAGTTTCGCCTACGTGGCTTCGCGCTTGCTCGCGAAAGGGCAGAGGGCCCGCGCAGCTCGTCTTGCCGGTACGCTGCAGGACCCTTCGTTGCGCGCGCTCGTCGAGGGCCTCGTGCGGGGAGCCGAAGGCGACCTCGACGGCGCCGTCGAATCGCTGCGCGTCGCGCTCGACGAAGACCCCGGCAACGACGCGGCCCGATTCGCGCTGATCGAGCCGCAGCTACCCGCGATTGCGGCGGGCGGCGAAGACTCCGATGCGGCAAGAGTGGCCGAGGATCTGCGAGGCGCAGCTGCGGCAGTCGTGCGGGGCTGGCGGCTCGCTGCGGACGGGGATTGGGAAGCGGTCGCGCGGCTCGACGGCGCGCTCGCCGGCGCCAGCGTCACGGATCTCTGGTACCCGTATGCGACGCAGCTCCGCGCGAGCTGGCGCACGCAAGTCGTCGGCGAGCCGCGCTACGCGTTCGATGCGTTGCGAATGGTCGACCGGGTGCTGCTTCTACGTCCCGGGCTCGACCTCTACTTGCTGCGGGCGGCGGCTGCCGACGACCTCGGGGATGCGCTGGCATTCACCGAAACCGCCCGCTACGCGGCTCGGTACTTGAACGATTATCTCGACGATGCGGAGCGCCGAGGCACGGCGATCTCCGACACCGAGCTGCTCGTCACGGCTCGGCAGCTCGACGTTTGGCAGCGGCGGCTCGGCGAGCTGCGCGGCGAAGTGAACGGCCGTGTGTCCGCGGTCTTCGACGAGCTCGGAGCGCTTCTGCACCGCTACGAGAGCCTCGCGCGGTCCCGGGGATTGATCGACGGGGGCTGAGAGCGGCGCGCTCCTTCAGGAGCGATGGCGTTTGACCCGGTTTCGGCCGCCGCCTTTCGCCTGCAGCAGCGCGTCGTCGGCCCGCTCGAGCAGCGCCTCGACCGAGGCCTCGTCGCGCGGCTCGCGTACCGTGAAGCCCACGCTCGCGGTCATCGCGATCGCGCGATCGCGCGTGGGAACCGGCGTCTCGTTGATCGCGCGGCGAACTCGCTCGGCTACCGTCGCCGCGGTTTCGGCGTCGGCGTCGGCGACCAGCAGGAGAAACTCGTCTCCGCCCATGCGGCAGATCAGATCCTCGCTCCGAACGCTCGCGACGAGGCGCGCGCCGATCCTCCTCAGCACCTCGTCGCCGATGTGATGTCCGAACGTGTCGTTCACCTGCTTGAAGTTGTCGAGATCGAGCAGCGCGAGCCCGAGCGGCGCCGCGTGCCGGTCGGCGCGCTGGACCGCGGACTCGAGCAGCATCGTCGCGCCGCGCCGGTTCCAAAGCCGCGTGAGCGGATCGATCATCGCTTCCCTCCGAGCCACGCTCAGCTTCGCGGTCAGGGACGCATGGACGCTGCGCAATTGGTCGTCGGCGATTTCGCGCTGGGCGAGCGCCGCGAGATCGCCCAGGCATTGGCATTCGGCTTTGGACAGGTGACGCGGCTTCACGTCGAAGACGCAGAAGGTTCCGCCGAGCAAGCCGCTCGTGTCCGTCAGCGGATGGCCGCCGTAGAATCGGAACCTTGGCGCCGAGACCACCAACGGGTGGTCGGCCGTGCGGGGGTCGCACGCCATATCGGCGATGACGTTCAAGTCGTTCTTCTCCAACGTCAGGTTGCAGAGGCTGCGGCTGCGCGGCAGCTCGGAGACGACCCAACCGGAGACGGACTTGAACCACTGGGTATCGGCGTTGATCAACGTGATCGCAGCTACCGGAACGTCCAAGGCCCGGCGGGCAAGGCGCGTGATGCGCTCGAACCGCTCCTCCAAGGGCGTGTAGAACAAGTCGAGGAGCGGTAGATTCGCGAGCTTCATCGTTGCGGTGCTCGCGATCGTGCGGCTCAGAACGTTGGCGTCCTTGTTCTCGTCCGGCATTGGCTGAAAGAGCGGGGCGGAACCGCAAGTGTACGCGCCGGCGCGCAGCGCACGGTGTGAAGCGCTTCTCGTTCGAGCCGCGCGCGCCGTTACGGATGCGCACGGTTCCCCCCAAGAGGAATCGGGGATATCCCTTACAACATTCGTTTCTCGGATCGATCCATGCCGTTCGGAAGCGAGCGGCGCCGACGCTGATCGGTCCTATTTTTAGCTTTGCTCTTTAAGTGTGAAGCGAATCAACGGGCAACGAGCGGCTTTGTATTACGTTGCCGGGTCATGACGATGGTTGGTGATAGCGGAGCGTCTCCGGCATTCGAGCGGCGCACGGCGCTCTCGGCCGCTTGTCTCGGCGGACGGCCGCGTCGTCGCGAATGACGCTCAAGACGGGCCGGTTCGGCGTGTTGCGAGCGCTTCATGCCGAGGCGACCGGGTTGGGGTTGCTCGAGGAGAGCTCGGTGGCGGCAGCGCTTCTCGTCTCGCCCGAAGGCCGCGTGCTCGCCGCCAACCGCAGGCTCGTTACCCTGCTCCGGGCCGGATCGGCCGACGACCTGATCGGTGTGCCGATCACGGATTTGCTGGTCGAGCGGAAAAGCTGGAACCTTTGGCATCAGGCTTGTCTCGCCGGCCGGGAGCGGAACGTGACGCTCGCTTTCCGGTGCCGGGACGACGCGGAGGTTCTGCTGCGGGGCGACCTCATGCCGGCCCCCGGGGACGCTGCGGTCCGCGGATCCGTGGCCGGAGTCTTCGCCGACGTCACGGAGGAGGAGAAGCTTCGTCGGGCGATCCAGCGGAGCGCGCGCATGGAGGCGCTCGGGAGCCTCACGAGCGGGATCGCCCACGACTTCAACAATCTTCTGACGGTTCTAGTCGGCAACCTGTATCTCGCAGCAGAGGACTTGCGCGAGGACGCCAAGGCGTTCGTGAAGCTCAAGGCGGCCCGGGACGCCGCTAAGCGAGGCGCGGACCTCATTCGTCAGCTGCTTGCGTTCGCGCGCCGCGAGCCGCTCGACACGGACGTGGTCGACCCCGGAAAGATCGTGGAAGGTCTCGTGCCGCTGCTGCGCCGCGCGCTCGGCTCGAAGATCACTCTCGAGACGAAGATTCAGCACGACGCCGGACTCGCCCGCTGCAACGGTGCGCAGCTGGAAAGCGTCGTCGTCAACTTGTCGGTGAACGCCCGCGACGCGATCGAGAGCGCGGGTCGGATCGTCGTATCGGTCGAGGGCGCCGAGCTCGGTGCAAAGACCGCCGCGGTGCAAGGCTTGCCGGAAGGAGAGTACGTGAAGCTCACCGTGGCGGACGACGGCGTCGGCATACCCGCGGAGCTGCTCGATCGCGTCTTCGAGCCGTTCTTCTCGACGAAGACCGATAGCGGCGGCACGGGTCTCGGCCTCAGCATGGTGCGCTGGTTCGCGCAGCAGGCGGGCGGCAAGGTGATCATCGACAGCGCAGTCGGACAAGGGACGCGCGTAACGCTGCTGTTGCCGAAGTCCGGCGACGGCACCACGGAAACGTCCACGAAGACGATGCCGTTGTCGACGCTCGCGGGCGGCGACGAAGCCGTTCTCGTGTTTGCGCGCGACGAGAGTTTGCGCGCCATGATCAAGCAGATCCTGGAAGTCCTCGGGTACGACGTGCAGCTCAGCGAGGACGCCTCGGAAACGATCGCCGCGCTCGAGGCGAAGCCGATCGACTTGCTGCTGGTGGATGGGGCGGCACAAGCGGGTCCGGCCCGGCAGCAGCTGCTGCGGGACGCACTGGCCGCGAGGCCGAATCTCAAGGTGATCGTGACTGTGGATGCGGCCGACGCGGCGCGCGCGAAGGGCTCGAGCGCAACTACGTCGCTTCTCGGGAAACCGTTTTCGCTCGCGGACCTCGCCGGCGCCGTGCGTCGCGCGCTCGACTCGAGCCCCGGGGAGCGTTGACTCTCGTCGCGATCGACGCCGCTTCGGTTCGCCGCTTATCGCCGCGGAGGGGGAACGCGGCGCCTGTTGCGAGGAGGCCTGTACGAGGCCGCCGCGCTGCTCAGCCTGGAGCTGCGCTGTCGAGCAGGGCCGTGAGCCGCTCGAGGACGCTCGCCAGCTCCCGCATCGCGGTCAACTGCTCGGGCGTGAGCCCGTTCAGCGCTTCCGCCAGCTGCTCCAAACGCTGCTGCTGGGCTCGCCGATAGACACGGCGACCCTTCGGCGTGACGCTCACGAGCACGCCCCGGCCGTCGGCTTTGTCCTCGCGCCGCCGCACGAGCCCTTCGTCGACGAGCGCCGAGACCATCCGGGACATTGTGGCTGGACGCACCATTTCCCTGTCGGCCAGCGCCGTGACCGAGATCGGGCCCGTTCTGTCTATGACCGAGAGAGTACTGAGCCGCTCGGGCGTCATGCCGGCGGGCAGTTCCATGTGCCTCAGCTGCCGCGACAGCCTCGAGAAGCGCTCGTGGAGCAATGCAGCGATCTCTCCGGAGCGCGTATTTCCGTGTGCCTGTACCGACATGAAGCCGTTACCTCTTGTTTTTTTGTTCAAGATCGAACCTAAAGAGTTTTAGTCATACAACATTTATCCGGTACAGATCAACGAGCATCGGCGCGCTTTGTATGCCCGATCGCTGCGATCGCACTGTACCCCCCCATTGCCGCATCTCGAATCGCAGAATCTGCCCTTTTTCGATCAATAGGATAGCGTAAACCGCATCAGCACCATCCGCTCCGGGAGAATGCGCGGATTTTCGGGATCGGTATCCTGAAAGCGGAATTCCTCGTCGAAGGCATTGTAGACATTTAACGAGATCTGGCCCCGGCGCGACGGCAACCGATAGCCGAGCGACAGATCGGCGACCCAGAAGCTGTCTTCGCCGTGCTCGGTTTCGACGCCGGGGCCGGAAGCGACGGCGCTGAAGTCGCCGGACTGATCGACGAACGTGGTCGTGATTCCGGCCGTGAATCCGGAGGGGTGGAAATAGTGGACCTCGAATGGAAGGCGGTGCGTGCTCACCTTTTTCGCACCGGCGGAGAGCACGACGTCGTAGTCGAATTGCTCGTACTGATACGAGGCACCCGCGCTGATCGTCTCCGATGGAGTCCAGTACAAATACGCGCGCCGCAGCGCTTCTTCGGTGCCGAAATACTCCAATCTCGTCGTGTCGGGATCCAACACGATCAACCCGGGGCTGCTCAAGGTTCGCCTCGAAGCCTCGATGCCCCCGTAGAGGCGAGGGGAGAAGCGGTGATCGACGGCCGCGCCGTACCGCCAGGCCTCCTCGCCTTCGAGGCCGAAGAATTGCTGATTGAATCCCGCCACGTGCGTCTGCTCGAGGGTCGGCCGAATGTTGTCCCTGGAGACGAACGGACCTTGCAGCGTCCTGAACGCCGCGAGCCTTACGGCCGTGTCCGGCGACACTTGCCAAACCAGCCCCAGCTTGGGGTTCAACTTGGTTCGATCGACGAGCTGCCCGGCCACGTGATCGATCGAGACGCCAACCGTCGCGGTCAGACGCTCTCCGATCGGCACGTTTCCATAAACGTACGCCCCGAATTGCTCGAGATCGCGCTCGAGGGTCCCGGCGCCGCCGCCTTGGCCGCCGAAAACCGTGGTCGCGGTCTCGGTCTGCTCGGATAACGCGAGGCCGCCCGTGAGCTGCCAGCGGTCCAGCCGGAGGAAGTGCCGGACGTCGACCGAATAGCCCTCCCTTTCGATCGCGGCGGAGCGATCCGCCTGGAGATCCAGCGTCCCCGATACCTTTTCATGGATGAGCGCCCCGAGCAGCACCTGGCGCTCCGAAAGCCGGTGTCGGCTGCCGATTCGCACCGAATCGACGTTCTCGAATACTCTCTGCTCTTCGTCGAACGACTCCGGATCGAACAGCAGCTCGAGGTCGCCCTTCTCGATCTCGGTGGATCGAAGCTCCGTGAAGATGCTGGTCTCCGGCGCCGGCCGGAATTGGACGAGGGCGTTCGTCACGCGCTGATCGAAATCGTTGTTCGGCCGAAAGCCGTCCGTTTCGAAATCGAACCTGCCCACGCTGTACGAGACGCGATCGTGCAGCCCGGCGATCGCGACGTCCGCACCCTTCGTCCCGTTCCCGGCCCCGGTTCCCGAGATTTGATAGGAGAGACCGTTTTCTCGAATCGGGGGCCGGAACTCGGTGAAGGCCAACGCGCTCGGGCCGAGCGTGTCGAGCACGAAGAGATTGGCCTCGGCGAGCTGCGGCCGGACGGGCGTGAGGTTCAGAGGCTGCAACAGCTGGGATTGAAACAGCTCGTTGACGCGCGCGATCTCGTGTCTCGGGAGATAGGAGTAGACGTCGGCGAGGAGCCGATGGCCCGAGTAGTCAGCGGGATCCTCGGTCACCGATCGCCAACCCTCGAGCAACGCGAGCTGCTCGAAGCCGAGCGCGCGGTGCAACCGTCCGATGCCGGCGCTGCGCGCGGCGAGATCCTCGTCCACGACGAGGCGCGATCGGTAGACGCCGAGCTGGTCGTTGAGATCGATCGCCGCCTGCAGGTCGTGGAAGGCTTCGACGGGGCGATTCTCGCTCTGCTTGCGAAGCGCGTCGTAGTACCAGGCGGTCGGGTCGCGGCTTCCGAGCTCCTTCGCGAGCTGCAGCTGTGACGCGCTCAGCGTGCGGCGGCGCTCCACGTCGTAAATCTTCGCCATGTAGCTGCGGGAGAGAGCGTCGGTCGGATCGAGGATGACCGCGATCTCCATTTGCTCGCGGCCGGCCTCGAGCTCCCCTTGCCGCACGAGGACGAGGCCGAGGCCGAGACGCGGCAGGGGCGCGGCGCTGTCGAGCCTCGCAGCCTCACGGAAATGCGCCTCGGCCTCCGCGCTGCTGCCCCCGGCGAGCTCGGCGAAGCCGAGCACGGCCTCGGCGTGACCGAGGCTTCGGTCGAGCGCGAGGCCGCGCTCGGCGGCTTGCCGGGCACCCGCCTGATCGCCGGTCGCGAGCCGCATCTCGGCCACTCGAGCCCAGCCGAAAGCATGCTCCGGAGCGAGGTCGACGGCGTGCTCCGCGCTCGCGCGCGCGTCGAGAAGCTCGTAGTTCGCCTCCTCGACATAGGAGCGCGCGAGCCATCCGGCCGGCCGGGTCGGCGCGGCCGCCGTGGCCCGCGCCGCGAGCTCTGCGGCCCGCTCGACGTCGGCCTCGCCGAGGGCGATCATCGACTCCAGAGCGAACGCGTCGGCGTACTCCGGATCGATCGCACGCGCGCGCTCGAGGTCCTCGCGCGCTTCGGCCACGTCGCCCACCGAGAGTCGGCGTGCGGCGCGCAGCGTGTAGAACGCCGCGCTTTGCGCTTCGCTGCCGGTCGGCGTCTGCTCGGCGCCGGGCAGGCGGTTGCCGAGAATCGGCACGTAATACGGCGTCCAGCGAATCGCCTCGGTCGCGTCCGGTATCGGCTCGGACCGGGGGGCCTGGGCGCGGCGCGCGGTGCCTCGTTGTCCGCTCGGAACGCCGATCGACCCCTGCGAGTTGCTGAGCAGGACCTCGCCTTCGAGCACCGTGACGTCGGTTTCTCCCTCGGCGACCTCGATCACGAACTCGGTACCTTCTAGACCTGCGTTCGCGTACGGTGTGTTGAAGCGCAGCGCGCGCGGATCGCGGCTGATGACGTGGATGACGCCCTTGATCACGTCGAGCCAGGAGCCGGTGTCGTCCTGCGGCTGGGAAAACGTCAGGCTCGTATGCTCGTCGAGCCGAAGCACGGTCTTGTCCGGAAGACGGATCGCGGCGCGGCTGTAGCCCTTCACGCGCAACGAGTCGCCCATGCAGACGGTGGCGCCGCTCTCGAGCGGCTGCCAGCCGGCCGTCGTCTGCATCTCGACGGTCCCTTCGACGGCGACGAGCTCGGCATGCCATCCGTCGCAAACCCGTTCCGCACGGCTGGGAGACGCAAGGAGAGCCGCGGCGAGAAGCAGCAATCCGGGTGCCGCCCGCCGCGCAACTGAGGTACGCTCGTCGCCCTGGAACGGCATCGAATACCGGAGCTTCCCAACCGAAGCATTCGGCGAGGGACGGGCTGTCAACGGGCTTCTCTTGCTGGCTTCAAACGGGGCGTCCGGAGACGACGCCGGATCGGACGCCACGATGAACGAGCGCTCTCGACACACGGCCCCCCCGGGAATCTGCGGTCAGTCTAAGCGCGGCACCCTACGTGTCAAGCAAACGGGTCGCGACTTCGGCGCAAGACCGGCAGCGGCTTGGCGCCTCGCGCCCGCGGAGCTTCCCCGTCGGACGTGCGCGATCGGGCCCATCGGCCGGGGACGACGGGGATTATGACCGGTACGCGGCGGTCCGTCGCCCTCGTCGCCGGGGCGGCCACTGCGGTATTCGGCGTCCTCGTCAGCATGATGCCGTTCGTCCTGGAGCTCGAGGAAGCCTTCGGGCTCAGATGGCTGTTCACGGCCCGCGGGCCTCTGAAGCAGCCTGACGAGGTCGCGGTCGTCAGCTTGTCGGGCGATTCCGCGGACGCCTTCGGGTTGACGAGCGACATCGACGAGTGGCCCCGCTCGCTTCACGGCAAGCTCATCGAGCGGCTCGCGAAGGCCGGCGCCGCCGTCATCGTCTTCGACATCATCTTCGACTTGCAGAGCCGGCCGGAGGAGGATCGGCGCCTCGCGGATGCGATCTCGAAGGCCGGCAACGTGATCTTGCTCGAACGCGTTCGAAGCGAACGCATCGAACTCCCGGCGGGGCAAGGAGGTGCGATCATCGAACGCCGTGTCGGCCCGATCGAGTCGCTGCGGAAGGCGGCGTTGACCACCGCGCCGTTCACGCTCCCGGTCGTGCCGATCCGCGTCAGCCAATTCTGGACGTTCGGCCGCGGAGCGGGCGATACGGCAACCTTGCCGGCGGTGGCGCTGCATGCGTACGCATCGAGCGCTCACGACGAGCTCCTCGAGCTGCTCGTCTCCGCGCGCCCGCAACTCGCGTCTCGCCTCGCTTCCATCGATTCGAACGCGATCGACGACGTGGGACTCGCGGAGGTCATGCGCCGCATCCGCGGGATATTTCGCCTGGACCCGCTTCTCGGCGGCGACCTGCGTGCATTGATTCAGGAAGGGGAGGGGAGCGCAGGGAAAGATCACGCGCTGCTGCTTCGCGCGCTCGTCGGGCTCTACGCCGGTCGCGACAGCCGCTATCTGAATTTCTACGGGCCGGCCCGCACGATCAGGACGGTGGCGTATCACGATGCCGTGCTCGGCACGGACACCGAGAAATTGCGAGAGGCGGTGGAAGGCCGCGTGGTGTTCGTCGGCTTTTCCGAGACGCGGCAGCCCGAGCAGCAGGATGCATTCATCTCGGTCTTCTCGCAGCGCAGCGGTCAGAATCTGAGCGGCGTCGAGATCGGCGCTACGGCGTTTGCCAATCTGCTGCACGGCGAGGCGATTCGACCGTTGCCGCTTCCGGCACACTGGCTCGCGGTTGCGTGCTGGGGTATCGTCGTCGGCGCTCTTTGCGTGGCCTTGCGGAGCGTCTCGGCTCTCGCGGCCGCAGTCGTGATCGGGGCGCTGTATGCGGCGGCGGCGCATTATCTCTTTCGATCGCAGGATCTTTGGGTACCGCTCGCCGTGCCGCTCGGAGTGCAGCTGCCCGCCGCGTTGCTCGCCGGCCTCCTGCTCAACTACCGGCTGTTGAGACAGCAACGCGAGCGCATCCAGTCGGCGCTCGGCTACTACGTTCCCGCCAGAGTCGTCGACCGCCTCGCGCACGAGACGATCAGACCGCGGGCCGATCGAGAGCTCGTGTTCGGCACGTGTCTCGTCACGGATGCCGAGCAGTACACGACGCTTTCGGAGGCTCTGCACCCCGCCGAGCTCGGCGAGCTCATGGACGCGTATTACGAGGTGCTGGTGAAAGCCGTCGACCGCCACGGTGGGGTCGTGTCCGACATCGGCGGCGATTCGATGGTTGCGGTGTGGCCGGCATCGCAGAGCGTCGGGACGACGCACGCCGATGCGTGCACCGCGGCAATGGAGATGCTGCAGGCCGTCGACGCGTTCAATCGCAGCCGCGTCCGGCGCGAGCTGCCGACGCGCATCGGGCTCGACTCCGGGCAGCTGCTGCTCGGCAGCATCGGCTCGAGCGGGCGAGGCGAGTTCCGGGCGGTCGGTGACATCGTCAACACGGCCGCCCGGCTGCAAGGGCTGAACCGCTTGCTCGGTACGCGGATACTCCTGTCCGCGACCACCGCCGACGAAACCGCTGATCTCGTGCTCCGCCCGCTCGGGGATTTCCTTTTGCTCGGCAAGCGCTCGCCGGTGTCGGTTCTGGAGCTGCAAGCGGCCGCGGGCGGCGCCGAGCCCCGGCTCGCGGAGCTGAACGAAGCGTTTGCGGCGGCGTTGAAATGCTTTCGAGAGGGGCGTTGGGCGGAGGCGGAAAGCGCTTTCCGTGCGATCCTCGAGCGGTTTCCGGGCGACGGCCCGAGCCGCTTCCTGCTCGAGCAGTGCCGGGCGCTTCGCGTGCGGTATCCGGACGGACCGTGGGACGGCGTCGTGACCGTGAGCGTCAAATAGCGGCCGGCAGCGCGCGCACCCTCGAACGCGGCGAGTCGCTGATCTATTGGGTGGTGCCGCGCACGAGGGACGAGTGCAGGCGCTCCCATCTCGCCGCGCGCTCGTCGCCGTGGACGGCTCTCTCGAGATAGTCGATCAGCCCGTCGACGCCGATCGCGCATTCGAGCTTGGACTCGGGCTCCGCGTCGAGCAGGCTGCGCAGCATCCCGTGCACGCGTTGCTGCACGGGGAACGGGGCAAGGGACAGCAGCTCGACGAGTCTCAGCATGCGCTCTTGGTCTTCGCGCGGCAGCCCGGCGACGGTGCGCACGAGTTTCAGAATTTCGTCCGACGTATCCATTCCGTAGACCACGCTTCAGTTGCCCCGTCGCGCAATCAATATCAGAAGCGGCCCGTCCGTTCTGTCATGTTCCTGACACAAGGGGCGAGCTGACGAGTATTGTCACTCTCCTGACAGACGTGTGTCTCAGCGCATGCCAACCTGCACTCGCCGTCAAGGGGGCGGCGGTTCGGGAATCCGGAGTACGATAATGAAGAAAATAAGAGGAATCCTGCTGGGTGTCGCGCTGGCCTTGCCGCTGATGGCCGCGAGCGCGGCCGCGCCGACGCCGTTGATCGCCGATCAGGTGCAGACGACGAAAGCCAACGCCGGGCCGTCGAAGCAGTACAACTGCTGCTGGGTCTTCTTCATGGGCAGGCTCTACTGCTTCCCGTGCTGACACCGGCGCCCGGGCGGGCACGCCCGGTCGACGTCAAAGCTCTTTGCTCGGCGTCTTGCTGAGCTCCCTCAGCGCGGCAGGATTCGCGATGACGATCCTGCCGCGGCCGAGGGCCACCCAGCCGGCCTTGGCCCATTCGCCGAGGTGCTGGTTCACGATCTGCCGCGAGATGCCGAGGAAGTGCGCGAGATCGGCCTGCGAGATGCGCATCTCGAGCGCATCCTTCGACTCGCCGCCGGCCGGTCGGCCGTGCAGCTGGGCGAGGGTCAGCAATCGTTTCGCGAGCCGCGCGGGGCCGCTGAGAAACGCCGACTCTTCCACGAGCTCGCTCGTCCATCGCAGCCGCTCGCACAGCAGCTTCAGCAGATGAATCGCGAGCTGCGGGTCGCGCTCGAGCAGGCTGAGAAAGTCCACGCGCTTCAGCACGACGAGCGTAGTGCGCTCCAATGCCGTGGCTCCGGCGGTGCGCGGCAGCCCGTCCATGACGGCGATCTCGCCGAACGTGTCTCCGGGCTCCATGATGTTCAGGAACACCTCTCGCCCGCCGGCGCCGCTCGCGCTGATTCGAACGCGCCCGGAGGCGACGCCGTAGAGCGCGTCGCCTTCGTCGCCCTGCGAGAAAATGACCGCTCCCTTCTGATACACCTTGCGGCTCGCAAGCGCGGCGAGCCGATCGAGCGTGCGGTCGGGGAGCCCGCGGAACATGTAGTTCCGTTGCAGCACGGCGGCCGCAGTCAGCGATTCGGACCGTTTCGAAGTCGAGCCCGTGTGCATTCGTTACGATCTCGTTTCTCGTCGCCCGGTCCGGGAAGCGCGGGATCCGTTTCTCCCGTGCTCGACGCATTCGTGCGGCGCGGGGCGGGAGCGCGCCCTTTTTTGGCTTGATCTTGTACTTATTCGGGCGGTCCTGCGCTCGATATGGTACCGCGTAACCGCCGGGGCGCGTAATCCGCACGCGTTCCCGCTCCAAGTGCTCGTCATACGCGCAGAGGTTGCGGAGCGCCGGCCCCGGGGCGGATCAGAGCCGCTCGCGCAGCGCCTCGATGAACGCACCGTTGGACGCGGCGAGCGCGTCGAGCAGGCGCCGAGTCTCCGGGTCGAGAGCGAGTGACGCGGCGGCGTCGAGCGCCCGCCCGGTTTCTACGGCGGCACCGAGCAGCGATTCCACGTAGTGTGCCGTGGTCGCGCCCGGCAGCAGGATCGCGCGCACGACGGCGCCGGCCGCCTCGAGGTGGGATCGTTCCGGATCGCCCGCCTGAGGCAGATCGCCGCGTTCGCGGCGGAGCTCGGCCAGGCGCTCGAGAAGCCTCTTTTGCTCTTCGAGCCTGGCGCGGACGAGCGCCGCGAGCGCGCGATCGTCGATGCGCTCTGCGAGATCCTCGTAGAGGCCGAGCGATTCCGTGCCGGCCTTTTGCACCTCGTCGAGGCGTGCGGTCGTCTCGTCCTTAAGGAGCGTCATCGGGTACGTAGACCTCGAGCGCGCGGGGCAGGACGCGAAACGACGCCGGCGTGCGCGTGCGCGGCTCGCCGTCGGTGGCGACCGTCCTCGGTGAGCGCGTCGACAGCTCGAACGCCGACGCCCGCTCGGCCGCGATCGTTCCCTCGTTCGCGTACACGCCCCGCTTCAGCCGGATCGCGCTCGAAAGATGCTGCCACCACGGGCGCGCCAGAATCATCACGACGTCGAAGCTGCCGTCGTCGATACGCGCGCCCTCGTGGGCGGTCATGCCGCCGCCGTAGTAGCGCCCGTTCGCCACCGTCACCTGGATGACGCGGCGGCGCAGCGTCGAGGTTTCGGTCCGCACTAGGACCGAGAACGGCTCGTGGCGCCGCCAGCGCCGGAGCACGCCGATCGCGTAGGCGAGGGGGCCGAGCACGCCTTTGATTCTCGGCGTGAGCTCGCGATGCAGCCCCGTGCTGAAGCCGATGCCCGCGGCGTTCACGAAGTGCTTGCCGTTAACGACTCCGACGTCGATGCGCCGCTTCCTGTCTTGCAGGATCACGGCGGCCGCCGCGGCGGGATCGACCGGGATGCCGAGCGTCCGCGCGAGATCGTTGGCCGTGCCGAGCGGAATGATGCCGAGCGGCTTCCCGATGCGAAGCAGCACCGGGAGCACCGAGTTGATCGTGCCGTCGCCGCCGGCGACGACCACCCGTTGGACGGCGTCGCCGCAGGCCTGCTCGAGCTTCGCGGCCAGCTCGGCCGGGTCGTCTACTTCGAGCACCTCGGCCGGCCCGAGCCTGTCGGCGAGCGACTCGAGGACCGGTCCGAGATCCGCGCCGCCGGCTCGCGCCTTTCGGTTCACGACGACGACGAGCCGCGAAGGCGTGACCGACGCGCCGCTCGATGGGCCGTCACGGCCGGCTTCGGCGGCCGCGCTGCGCACTCCGGCGTTCGTCGAGACAGGCTTCACGAATCCGCGTCCAGCAAGAACCGTGCCGTACGCGGCGCCGGTCATTCGTCGTCTATTCGCCTGCGGCGCCTTTTCAGCTCGCCCTGCCGGGCCTTGTCCTCGAGCCGTTTGCGGACCGCGGCCGCGCTCGGTTTCGTCGGCTTGCGCGGCTTCGGCACGCTCAAGCCGCGCTCGAGGAGGGTCCGCAGCCGCTCGAGCGCGACCGCCTTGTTGCGCTCGAACGTGCGATGCTGCTGCGCCTTGATCACGACGACGCCGTCGGTCGTGATTCGCCGGTCGCGCAAGGCCAGGACGCGCCGTTTGCACTCGTCAGGCAGCGCACGGGAAGCAGCGACGTCGAAGCGAAGATGTGCGGCGCTCGAGACCTTGTTGACGTTTTGCCCGCCCGCGCCTTGCGCCCGAATTGCAGAGAGCTCGAGCTCCTCGTCCGGGATCACGATCTCTTGCGTGACGCGGAGGGGCGGCAGTCTCTTATCCTTCCTTGCGCTTCGCGAAGACCTCGACCGTGCCTTCGTCGCCGTTCACGCGCACCCAGTCGCCGGTCTCGATCACGTCGAGCGGATCGCGGTCGAGGTCCGTGACCGCGGGCGCGCGCATGACCACGGCGCCGAGCGCGACCTTCGTCGTCATCTCGTTGAACACCATTGCTTTCGGCGCCGTGCCTGCGAGCCGCGCCGTGTGGAACACGACCGACCAGCCCGAGGAGCCTTTCGCGCCCCGAAACACGAGGATCTTGTCCTTGAAGCTCACGCCGCGCAGCTCGTGACGCGTCTCGATGATCGTGCCCGTCATCGGATCCACGCCTCCCCAGCCCGAGATCGTCTCGCGCGTCACGAGCGCCTCGCCCTCCGCGACGCCGCCGACGACCTTGCGCCCGTGCAGCACCGCGCGAAGCTCGCGGGAGTCTCGCTCGACTCCTGCGCCGCTCACGGCGGCACTCCATCCCACCGCCCCGTCAGCGCGGCGCGGACGCAATCCTCGGTGGAGCCGAACCAGGCCTGGATACCCATCATCGCCGGCAGATAATGCACTTGCTTCGCGGAATCGAGCGCCGCGACTTTCGTGCCCGGCGGCAGCGCGCGGCCAATCGCGGAGCAGGTGTCCGTCAGGACCCGACCGCCGGCGTCATGAATCACCTTCGTGTAGCCGGCCTCGTCCGCCTGCCGGCGCACTGAACGCGACGTGAAGATCCAGAGCCGGCAGCTTTCGCTGATTCGCCGTCCGTCGAGGAGATGGCAGACCTCGCGGATCTGCTCGAGAGCCGCGTGCGGGCAGCCGAGCATCACGTAGTCGACGTCCGGGTCGCGGGCATTGGCGTTCAGCGTCTCGTAGGTGCGGCGACGTTCCGCGGCACCGTAGCGAAAGACGTCCACCGGCCGGTTCGAGCCGAACGCGGCCTCCTTCGTCGGCGCGTCGGGCGTGATGCCGGCGAGGTGGTACATCTCGACACCGCCGGATGAGGCGGCTGCGGCCCCGAAGTGCTTGTGTCGGATGACATCGGGCGGCGACGAGAGGCCGGTGACGACCGGGATCCGCTCCTGCACGACGTCGCCGACGAAGTACCCGAGCATGCCCCAATCCATGACGCTCGCAACCTCGACCTCGACGTCGATGCGATGAGTTCCCAAGCGGCAAGCGTCGACATGCAGGCCGCAGTACGGGATCTTTCCGGTCAGCATCGCGGCGCTCGTGCTTTCGCGGCCCTCGGTATTCGTGCGTGCGCCGAGCACGGAGTTGCAGTAGACGACGGCCGAGGATTCCATCCACGCGCAGTGCTCGCCGCGCTTCGGCACGTTGCCGGCGAGATAGGGCGTGCAGGTCTTCAGGATCTCGATGCCGCGCTCCGCGGCAAGACGCTCGCCGTCCCGGCTGAGCTCGGCCGCTTCCCGCGACGCGCCGAGCAGCGCCCACTGCTCGGGGTCGTAGCCGCCCTGAAGATGGCATGCGTGGGTCGTGATCCTCGGCACGTCGACGACCTCGTCGCTGTCGAGGTCGAACAGCGAGAAGATTGCATCTGGCCCGCCGCGCGCCCCGAAACGGTCGCGGAGGAACAGGTTCGGCTGGCCGGGCACGCCGGCGACGTTCGTCACGTCGACGAAACGATCGGCGCCGAGCGCTTCGGCATAGCGGACGAGAAGCTGCATCGCCTTCTGCCGCGCCTTGCCCTCGCGGCCGTCCAGCATGGCTTTCTCGTCGTCGGTGAGGTGCATTTCAGTCTCCGGCGTTCCCGGCAGCATCACGTGGTGCCGCCCGGGCGCGCGCGTAGGTTACCGCCTGGGCGCCAGGCTGACAAAAGGCGCGCGGCGGCCTGCGAGCACCGCGCGTCTCGTCGCCTGAGACCGCCGCGTACGACCGGGCGTCAATCGAAGAGCGGTCGCCCTGAGGCCGCCGCGTAGGCCGGGTCTCGACGTGTGCCTTTGCGAGGCACGCCGGAAGTGCATCCCTGCGGCTCGTCTGCGGCCGTCCTGGCCGCCGACGGCCTCGCAAAGGCACACGTCGAGATCCGGCCACCTTCAGCGTTCGCGCGGCTTGGACCCGGCCACCTTCAGCGTTCGCGCGGCTTGGACCCGGCCACCTTCGCCGTTCGCGCGGCTTCGACCCGGCCCCTTTCGGCGTTCGCGCGGCTTCGAGGCGCGTGAACGACGAATACGCGGCTGTAGCCGATAGCCGCTGTATAGGTATTTGCGGGACGCGACACTAAGCTATACGGATGCGGCCGCCGCGTGCCGGCGGCATCTTCATGACGACGAAACGGACGACGACGAAACGGAGCTCGCGATGATCGAACTTTTCACGGCCTCGACGCCGAACGGGTGGAAGGCGTCCATCACGCTCGAGGAGCTCGGCCTCGAGTACACGGTGCGCCCGATCGCGCTCGACAAGAAGGAGCAGAAGGAGCCGTGGTACCTGCGGCTGAATCCGAACGGCCGCATTCCGACGATCGTCGACCACGACAACGGCGACTTCGCCGTGTTCGAGTCGGGCGCGATCATGATCTATTTGGCCGAGAAGGCCGGCCGGCTGCTGCCGACCGACGTGAAGGGCCGGTCTCTCGTGATCCAGTGGCTCATGTTCCAGATGGGCGGTATCGGGCCGATGATGGGGCAGGCGAACGTCTTCTACCGTTATGCGCCGCAGAAGATTCCGTACGCGATCGAGCGTTACCAGCGCGAAGTGCGGCGCCTCTTCGAGGTCCTCGACGGCCGGCTGGCCGAGCACGAGTACCTCGCCGGCGACTACTCGATCGCCGACATCGCGAACTGGTCTTGGGTGCGCGGATACAAGTGGTCCGGTGTCTCGATCGACGGCCTCGAGCACCTCGCGCGATGGCTCGACGCGATCGGCGAGCGCCCGGCCGTGCAGCGCGGGCTCGCGGTGCCGGAGTACCGCGATTTCGATGAGATGCTGCGCAATGCGGAGGAGGCGGCGTCGAAAGTTCAAGGCATTCTCGCGTGAGCGCGGCGGCGATCGACGTCGATGCGCTCGCGGCGATCGACGTGCACGCCCACGTCGAGGCCTCGGTGCGCGCGCCGGCGGATACGGCGGCGCGGGCGTTCCAGGAAGCCGCGCAGCGGTACTTCAAGCACGATCATCCGCGGCCGACGATTCCGGAGATCGCCGCGTACTATCGCGAGCGCCGCATGGCCTGCGTCGTGTTCTCTGTCGACGGGGAGCGCGCGCGGGGGTTGCGGCCGGTGCCGAACGAGGAGGTCGCCGAGCTTGCGGCCGAGCATTCCGACGTGCTGATCCCGTTCGCGAGCATCGATCCGGGGCGCGGCGCCGAGGGCGTGCGCGAAGCGCGCCGGCTGATCGAGCATTACGGCGTGCGCGGATTCAAGTTCCACCCGCAGTTCCAGGAGTTCTTTCCGAACGACCGGGCGGCCTATCCGCTGTACGAGGTCATCGCGGAAGCGCGTCTGCCGGCGCTGTTCCACACCGGCCACTCGGGGATGGGAACGGGCATGCCGGGCGGGGGCGGAATCAGGCTCAAATACGGCAACCCGATGCAAATCGACGACGTCGCGGTCGACTTCCCGGACATGCCGATCATCCTGGCTCATCCGTCGTGGCCGTGGCAGGACGAGGCGCTGTCGATTTGCCTGCACAAGCCGCAGGTTTACATCGACCTTTCCGGCTGGTCGCCGAAATACTTTCCGCCGCAACTCGTGCATTACGCGAACACGCTGCTGAAGCGCAAAGTGCTGTTCGGCTCGGACTACCCGCTGATCACGCCGGACCGCTGGCTCGCGGACTTCGAGCAGGCGGGCTTCCGTCCCGACGTGCGCCCGCTGATTTTGAAGGAGAACGCGGCCGCGCTCCTGAAGCTCCGCTGACGGTGCAAGACCTGCGCTTCGCCGATCGACCCGACGCGGTTGCGCGGTGCGGGCCGCGGATGCAAAGTTCGAGGTGAAATTCGCAGACCAGGGAGACGCCATGAGCGTTGCGATTGCGGCCCAGCCGGCGCCTTCGCCGGCCGTCAGGGCGTTCTTGAAGCAGCCGCCGCGGCTCCTGATCGGCGGCGAGTGGGTGGGGCCGGCATCGTCGGCCGTCGTGCCCGTCTACGATCCGGCCACCGGCGAGCAGATCGCGACGGTCGCGGACTCGAGCGCCGCGGACGTCGATCGCGCCGTCGCCGCGGCACGACGCGCGTTCGAGGCCGGGCCGTGGCGGGACTTGCTCCCGTCGCATCGGGAGGCGTTGCTCTGGAAGCTTTCCGATCTGATCGATCGGCACGCGGAGGAGCTCGCCGAGCTCGAGAGCCTCGACAATGGCAAGACCAAGCGGATGGCGAGCATCGTCGACATCCCGGGCAGCCGCGACTACTTCCGCTACATGGCCGGCTGGGCGACGAAGATCGAGGGATCGACGATCGACGTCTCGGTCGGCGGCCGGCGCGGCGGCAAATTCCAGGCGTGCACGCTGCGCGAGCCGGTCGGCGTAGTCGCGCAGATCATCCCGTGGAACTTCCCGCTCGCGATGGCCGCGTGGAAGCTCGCACCGGCGCTCGCGGCAGGCTGCACCTGCGTGCTGAAGCCGGCCGAGCAGACCCCGCTCACGGCGCTGCGGCTCGGGGAGCTGATCCTCGAGGCCGGTTTTCCGCCGGGCGTCGTGAACATCGTCACCGGTTACGGCGAGACGACGGGCGCCGCGCTCGTCGCGCATCCCGGCGTGGACAAGATCGCGTTCACCGGCTCGACCGAGGTCGGCAAGCAGATCAACATCGCTGCCACGGCCACGCTGAAGCGCGTGTCGCTCGAGCTCGGCGGCAAGTCGCCGGTGATCGTGCTGCCGGACACGGATCCGCAGACCGCGATCGGCGGCGCTTCGCAGGCGATCTTTTTCAACGCCGGGCAGGTGTGCGCGGCGGGATCCCGGCTTTACGTGCATCGCAAGCTGTTCGACCGCGTCGTGGAAGGCATCGGGGAAGCCGCAAACGGCATCAAGCTCGGTCCGGGCCTCGACGAAAGCACGGAGATGGGGCCGCTCGTCTCGCGCGAGCAGCAGCAGCGCGTGCTCGATTACATCGAGTCCGGGCGCGCATCCGGCGTCTCGGTGATCGCCGGCGGCGATCGGCTGGAGCATCCGGGCTACTTCGTGAAGCCGACCGTGTTGGCGGACGTCCGGCCGGACATGAAGGTCGTTCAGGAAGAGATTTTCGGCCCGGTGCTCGTCGCGCAGCGCTTCGACGACCTGGACGAGGTCGCGGCGCTCGCGAACGACACGCCGTACGGTTTGAGCGCGAGCATCTGGTCGAACGACTTGACGGCCGTGCACCGTCTCGTGCCGAAGATCAAGGCGGGCACCGTGTGGATCAACTGCCATGGCCCGGTGGATCCGAACATGCCGTTCGGCGGTTACAAGCAATCCGGGATCGGCCGCGAGCACGGCCGGGTCGGAATCGAGATGTACACGGAGCTGAAGAGCGTCTGCATGGCGCTGTGAGCCGACGCGTGACACGACGCGGGCAAGGCTTTGCGCTCGACGCGCTCGCCATTCACTGTCCTAAAACAGCCGCGCGAGCTGAAAGCGCCGCGCGAGCGCTTCGCGGCGACGCCTTCGATCCCGGGAAGGCCGCGGCCGCGGTGGGATGGCCGTGAGCGCGAACGAGCTTCTGGTCCGCCGCGCGTTCGTGATGACGATGGATCCGGCGCTCGGCGACTTGCCCGACGCCGACGTCCACGTGCGCGACGGCGCGATCGCGGCCGTCGGCCGGGACCTCCGGGCCCCGGACGCCGAGATCATCGACGGCCGCGAGATGATTGCGCTGCCCGGGCTCGTCGACACGCACTGGCACGTGTGGACGACGCTCCTGCGCAGCATGGCCGGGGACCGCCCCGAGCACGGCTACTTTCCGACGTCACGCGGCATCGGCGTGTTCTACACCCCGACGGACGTCTACCGCGCGACTCGTCTCGCGGCGGCCGAGGCGATCGACTCCGGCATCACGCATATCCACGACTGGTGCCACAACGTCCGCAGCCCCGCCCACGCCGAGGCGAGCCTTGCCGCGCTCGCGGAGTCCGGGATACGCGCGCGGTTCGGCTATGGGTGGCCGACGGCGAAGCAGGGATCGGGGCTGATCGATCTCGACGATCTCGAGCGACTCGCGCGCGGCTGGCCGGACTACTCGGCCGGCGGCCGTCTCACGCTCGGCCTCGCATGGCCCGGCCCGGCGGCGGGCAAGGTGGAAGCCGCAGCGGAGCGCGAGCTGCGCAAGGCGCGCGAGCTCGGGCTTCCGGCATCCGTGCACGCGAACGCCTCGCAGGCGGCCGCGGGCGGCATTGCCGCGCTCGCGCGTAGCGGCCTGCTGGCGCCCGACCTGCAGATCATCCATGCGATCTGGACGACGGAGGAGGAGGTCGAGGCGCTCGCCGCGAGCGGTGCGGCGGTCAGCGTCTCGCCGTTCACGGAGCTGCGGATCGGCTTCGGCATTCCGACGACGCTGAAGCTTCTCGCCGCCGGCGTGAAGCTCGGGCTGTCCGTCGATACGCCGGCGCTGTCCGGCAACGCCGATCCGTTCGCGATCATGAAGGCCGTGCAGAATCTCGCGAACGGGCAGGCCGGCGACGAGCGCGCGCTTCCGGCGCGCCGCGTTCTCGCGCTCGGTACGCTCGAAGGCGCGCGGTCGATCGGCATGGATCACGCAATCGGTTCGCTGACTCCCGGAAAGCGTGCGGACATGATCCTGCTGGACACGCGCCGCCCGAATCTCGCCGTGCTGACGGATGCGGCGCACCTCGTCGTCGAGGCCGTCCATCCGGGGAACGTCGACACCGTGATCGTCGACGGCCGCGTGTTGAAGCGGGCGGGCCGGCTCACGACGCTCGACGTCGAGACGATCGTCGCCGAGGCCCGCGAATCGAACCGCGCGCTGCGCGAGCGCGCCGGCTGGTGGTGAGCGCCCGCGGGTTCAAATGTACTTGTTGAAGCCGCCGTCGACCTCGACGGTCGTGCCGGTCATGTAGCCGTTGCGCTCCGAGACGAGAAACGCGGCCACGTTGCCGATCTCCTCGGGCTCGGCCCATCGGCCGAGCAGCGTCTGAGCCGCGATGCCGGCGCGCACCTGATCGGCCGAGGTTCCGCGCACCTTGGCCATCGCTTCCGCGCGCGGACCCCAGGACTCGGTGTTCGTGAAGCCCGGGCAAATGTTGTTGACCGTGATGCCCGCCGCGCCGAGATCGCCGGCCATCAGCTTCGAGAACGCGATGATCCCCGCGTTCGGGATCGTCGTCGTCCACGAGCCCGGCAAGAGCTGCTTGCCGGTCACGCCCGACACGTTGAGGATGCGCGGCGAGCGCCCCTTCTTCAGATGCGGCAGCGCGTGTTTCGTCGTGTAAACGGCTGCCATCAGATTCACGTTCAGCGCGACGGACCACTGCTCGGGGGACAGGGTCTCGAGAGTCCCCGGGATCATGCCGCCGACGTTGTTCACCAGAATGTCGAGGCCGCCGAGGCCTTCCGCGGCGCCCTCCGCGAATCGGCGGCAGCCTGCTTCGGTCGCGAGATCGGCGACGATGCCGATCGCCTTCACTCCGAGCGCCTCGAGCTCGGCCACGGCACGGTCCAGCCGCTCCTGCCCGCGCGCGGACAGCGCGACGTTGCAGCCCTCCTTCGCGAGCGCCGTCGCGATGGCGAAGCCGATGCCTTGGCTCGACCCGGTGATCGCCGCATTCTTGCCCTTCAGTCCGAGATCCATCCGATGCTCCTCCTCCCCCGACAATGAAAAAGGTGTCAGACACGATTTTTCAGGAAATCGTGTCTGACACCTTTTTTGGTTCACACCTTTTTCGTCACCGCAGCACGAAGCGCAGCTGCTCGACGAGCCAGTCGAGCTGACTGCGCTCGACGATCAGAGGCGGCGCAAGGCGGATCACCTGCTCGTGCGTGTCCTTGCACAGCACGCCGCGCTCGAGCAGCCTTTCGGCGACCTCGCGCGCCGTGCCCGATCCGCGAGCGATCTCGACGCCGACCAGCAGGCCGCGCCCGCGGATCGACGCGACGTGCGGCGACGACCGAAGCGTCTCGAGCCGCTCGAACAGATACGCGCCGAGCTCGGCGGCGCGCGCCGGCAGCCGTGAATCGATGATGACCTCGAGCGCGGCTTCGCCGACCGCCGCCGCGAGCGGATTCCCGCCGAACGTGCTGCCGTGCTCGCCGGGTCTGAAGAGCCCCATGATCTGCGCCGATGCGAGCACGGCCGAGACCGGATAGACGCCGCCGCCGAGCGCCTTGCCGACGACGAGCAGGTCGGGCTTCGCGTACGCCTCGTGCTGGTAGTCGAAAAGCTTCCCGGTCCGTCCGAGCCCGGTCTGAATTTCGTCGAGAACCAGCAACACGTTGTGCCGGCGGCAGAGGTCGCGCACGGCCGTGAGGTACCCCGCCGGCGGCACGATGATGCCCGCTTCGGCCTGAATCGGCTCGACGATGAAGGCCACCGTGCTCGGCTTGATCGCATCCGCAAGCGCATCCGCGTCGCCGTACTCGATCGTCGTGAAGCCCGGCCCGAACGGGCCGAAGTCCTCGCGATAATGCGGCTCTGACGAGAAGCCGACGATCGTCGTCGTGCGTCCGTGGAAGTTGTTGCGGCAGACGATGATATCCGCTTCGTTCCGCGGCACGCCCTTGACGCGGTAGCCCCACTTGCGCGCGAGCTTGATCGCGGTCTCGACCGCCTCCGCGCCGGTGTTCATCGGCAGCGCCATGTCCATCTCGGCGGCCGCGCAGAGCTTTTCGAGGAACGGCCCGAGGCGGTCGTTGTGCACGGCCCGCGACGTGAGCGTGAGCCGGCCGGCTTGCGTCAGCAGCGCCTGCAGAATGCGCGGATGCCGGTGACCCTGGTTCAGCGACGAGTACGCGCTGATGCAGTCGAGATATTTGCGTCCCTCGACGTCCCATGCCCACACGCCTTCGGCGCGGGTAATGACGACCGGAAGCGGCGCGTAGTTGCGCGCGCTGACGCGCTCCGTCTGCGCGATGATCTGCTCGGTTCGTTTCACAGCGTGTATTTCGTGGCCGGCCCGCCGGTGCGCGCGAGAATCTGCTCCCCGAACAGGCTCTCCACGAGCTCGACGGCGAGCTCCGCCGTGCGGTTGCGATCGTCGAATGCGGGGTTCAGCTCCATGATGTCGAGCGAGCGCAGCAGGCCCGAGTCGTGAATCATCTCCATGCAGAGCTGCGCCTCGCGGTAGGTCGGCCCGCCCGGAACCGTCGTCGGGACGCCGGGCGCGATCGCGGGATCGAGGAAGTCCACGTCGAACGAGACGTGCAGATGCCCGCCGCGCCGGCCGAGATAGTCGAGCGAACGCTCCACCGCCGTGCGCATCGTGATCTCATCGATGAGGCGCATGTCGTAAACGATCATGCCGCTCTCGACGACGAGCTTCTTCTCGATCTCGTCGACCGAGCGGATGCCGATCTGCACGATGCGCTCCGGCGCGACGATCGGCACGTCGGGCCCGAGATCGGTGAGCTCCGGCGGACCGTGGCCCGTGAGAATTCCGGCCGGCATGCCGTGGAGATTGCCCGTCGGGGAGGAGCTCGCGACGTTGAAGTCGGAATGCGCGTCGAGCCACAGCACCGTCGGCACGATTCCGCGCTCGCGGCAATGACGCGCGACGGCCGCGATCGAGCCGACGGCCAGGCTGTGGTCGCCGCCCATCAGAATCGGAAAGTCGCCGTCCCGGAGCGCGCCGTAAACGGCGTCGTGCACGGCTCGGCACCACGCACTGACCTCGGGGAGGTGCCGGTAGCCGTCGACACGCGCCGCCTCCGGGTTGATCGGTCCGGTCACGTTGCCCCGATCGACCACGGTGCGGCGCAGCCGCTCGAGCGACTGCTTCAAGCCCGCGACGCGCAGCGCCTCGGGTCCCATGGACGCGCCGCGCCGTCCTGCGCCGACGTCGGTCGGCGCACCGATCAGCGAGACGCGTTGTCCGAGCGCTTCAGACATGCACGTCGAAATGCGGAGCCCTCGCCGAGTGTGGCACGGCGATGAATCGAAGAAAACAGCGCCCTGCCGCGCGGAGTAGAATGCGCCGGGGCCGGAGGCGCGGGAGATCGAATGGAGGCGGCGGCGCGCATCGTGATCAAGGCCGGGCGCGAGAAGTCGCTTCGACGCCGGCACCCTTGGATTTTTTCGGGCGCCGTCGAGAAGGTCGAGGGCGCGGCCGGCGCGGGCGACACGGTCGACGTCGTCGACGCCGCCGGCGAGTTTCTCGCGCGCGCGGCCTATTCCCCGGCCTCCCAAATCCGCGCGCGGGTCTGGACGTTCGATCCCGCCGAAACGGTCGACGAGGCGTTCTTCAGGCGGGCGATCGCGCGCGCGGCCGACCTGCGGCGCCGCCTCGGGCGCCTCGACCCGGACGGCGCCTGCCGCGTGGTCTTCTCCGAATCGGACGGTCTGCCGGGGGTCATCGCGGATCACTATGCCGGCCACGTCGTCTGCCAGTTCGTGTCCGCCGGCGCCGAGCGCTGGCGGGACACGATCACCGCGGCGCTCGTTGCGGAGCTTGCGCCGCGGGCCGTCCACGAGCGCTCCGAGGGCGCCGGGCGCCGCAAGGAGGGCCTGCCGTCGCGCCGGGGGCTGCTGGCCGGAGAGGCGAGCGCCGGCGCCGTCGAGTACCGCGCGGGCGCATTGCGCCGGCTGGTACGAATCGGGAGCGGCCAGAAGACCGGCGCGTATCTCGACCAGCAGGACAACGTCCAGCGCGTCGCGCGCTACGCGCGCGGTGCTCGAGTGCTCGACGCCTTCGCCTACACTGGCGGCTTCGCGATCGCGGCGCTGGCCGAAGGGGCCGCGTCGGCGACGCTGATCGACGGCTCCGGCGAAGCGCTCGAGGCCGCGGCCGAGGAAGCGGCCCTGAACGGAGTCGCCGAGCGATGCCGCTGCATCGAAGCGGACGTCTTCGAGGAGTTGCGCGCGCTCGGCAAGCGCGGAGAGCGGTTCGGTCTCGTCGTGCTCGACCCGCCGAAGTTCGTGCACTCCGCGAGTCAAATCCAAGCCGGCAGCCGCGGCTACAAGGACGTCAACCTGAGCGCGCTGCGCCTCGTCGCGCCGGGCGGCGTGCTCGCGACCTTCTCCTGCTCGGGGCACGTCGACGCCGCACTGTTTCAAAAGATCGTCGCGGGCGCCGCCGTCGACGCGGGCCGCCGGGTACGGATTCTCGAGCGTCTGGGGCATCCGCCGGACCATCCGATCGCGCTCGAATTTCCGGAAGCGGAGTACCTGACCGGCCTCGTGCTGCACGTGCAGTGACGTGACCGGCGCCGTCGCGGCCGAGGCGCGGCCGTGCCGATCCGCGGCTCGAGGCCGTATACTGTGGGGCCGCATCTGCGACCGTCGGCGCGCGATCGGTGCGCCGCGCTGCACCCGCCCGATACGGTCATCCGATTTTCATGCACGACGAGCAACTGGAGCGCTGGCAGCATTCGCATTCGTTCGGGCAGGACCTGAAGCGTCCCGGCGAGAGGAAGACTTTCATCGTCATCGCGCTCACGGCGACGATGATGATCGTCGAGATCGCCGCCGGGCTCGCGTTCGGCTCCATGGCGCTCTTGGCCGACGGGCTGCACATGGCCTCGCATGCGGCTGCGCTGGGGATCAACGCGTTCGCCTACGTCTACGCCCGGCGGCATGCGCACGACGCGCGCTACAGCTTCGGCACGGGCAAGGTCAACACGCTCGGCGGCTTCACCGGCGCGGTGCTCCTCGCCGGATTCGCGTTGGTGATGGCCGCGGAGAGCATCGCGCGGATCGTCGCACCCGTCCCGATCGCGTTCGATCACGCGATTCTGGTCGCCGTGCTCGGGCTCGTCGTGAACGGCGTGTCCGTGCTGATTCTCGAGCACCGCGGCGGCGGGGCGCCCGTCGATCTCGCGCTCGTGCCGCTGCATTCGCACGAGCCCGACGCCCGCGGCGAGGTGGCGCACGTCCGCGACGCCGGGCACGAGCAGGCGCATGCCGGCGGCCACGGACATTTCCATGCCGGCCACGGACACGGCCACGTCCATGCCGACAGCCACGGGCACGCGCACGTCCACGCCGGCCACGATCACAACCTCGTGTCCGCGTATCTGCACGTGCTCGCCGACGCGCTGACGTCGCTGCTCGCGATCTTCGCGCTGCTCGGCGCGAAATATTTCGGCTTCACGTGGATGGATCCGTTGATGGGCATCGTCGGCGCCGTGCTCGTCGCGCGCTGGTCGCTCGGGCTGCTGCGGGTGACGAGCGCGATCCTTCTCGATCGCACGGCCCCGGACTCCGTCTGCCGCGCGATCCGCGAGAGCATCGAGTCGCGCGACGACAACCGCATCGCGGACCTGCACGTCTGGAACGTCGGCCCGGACATCTACAGCGCGCAGCTTTCCGTCGTCACGCACGCCCCGAAGCCGCCGGAGCACTACAAGCGTCTCGTCCCGCCGCATCTCGGCATCGTGCACATCGCCGTGGAGGTGCATCGATGCGCCGCGGAGCCGGACCGGCACGAAGCGCAGTCGATGCAGGCATGACGGCTCCGTCCGCACGACCGCGCCCGGCTTCCGTGCTGAGCGTGCTGTTCGCAGGCGTGCTGATGGCCGCGCTCGACATCGCGGTCGTAGGTCCCGCTCTCCCGGCCTTGCAGGACGGCTTCGGCATCGGCGATCGCGCGTTGTCGTGGGTGTTCTCGATCTACATCCTGTTCAATGTCGCCGGCGCGCCTTTGATCGCGAAATGGTCGGACCGGTACGGCCGCCGCCCGCTGTTCGTCGCAAGCGTCGGGCTGTTCGCGGCGGGCTCGGCTCTCGTCGCCGCCGCGCCGACGTTCGACGTGCTCCTGGTCGGGCGCGCCGTGCAGGCGTTCGGCGCGGGCGGCGTGTTCCCCGTCGCGAGCGCGGTCGTCGCGGAAACGTTTCCGATGGAGCGGCGCGGCCGCGCCCTCGGTCTGATCGGCGCCGTGTTCGGCCTGGCCTTCCTGCTCGGCCCGCTGCTCGGCGGGTTGATACTGCCGCTCGGGTGGCGGTGGCTCTTTCTGATCAACCTGCCGATCGCCGCCGCCGTGATCGTCGCGGCCGTCCGGCTGCTGCCGGTGCGCCCCGCGCATCGGGCCGGCCGCTTCGACGCGGGCGGCGCGCTGCTCCTGTGCGTCGTGCTGCTCGGCGCCGCATGGGGCGTGAACCGATTGGATGCGGGTCGACTGCCCGCGGCGCTGCTCGCGCCGGACGTCTGGCCCGGGCTGCTCGCGGCCGGCATCGCCGCGATCCTGCTCGTCCTCGTCGAGCGCCGCGCATCCGATCCGATCCTGCCGCCGGCGCTCTGGCGGTCGGTGCCGCTTCGTGCAGTCGGCGGCATTGCGGTTGCGGCGGGCCTCGTGGAAGCCGGCATGGTGTTCCTGCCCGAGCTCGCGGTCGGGGCGTTCGACGTGGAGCCGGCTTCTGCGAGCCTGATGATGCTTCCGCTCGTGCTGACGCTGATCGCCGGCGCCCCGGCCGCCGGATATCTGCTCGACCGCATCGGGCCGCGTACGGTGATTCAGGCGGGCCTCGTGCTCACCGGCGCGGGGCTCGCGACGTTTCACGTGCAGCCGCTCGGCATCGGGACCTTCTACACGGCCGGCGCGCTCGTCGGCTTGGGGCTCGCGGCGCTGCTCGGCGCGCCGCTGCGCTACGTCGTGCTCCGCGAATCCGGCGAGTCTCGGCGCGGCGCCGGGCAGGGGCTCTTGACGCTGTTCCTGAGCGCCGGGCAGCTCGTCGGGTCCGCGGCCATCGGCGCCGTGGCGGGCTCCACCGCGCACGCCTCTGCGGGCTACGCGTCGGCGCTGCTCTCGCTCGCCGGCGCCTGTGTCGTCGTGCTCCCGCTCACGTTCCTGATCGAGCCGAGAGCAAACGGCGCGGAGCTGCCGGCCCGGGATGAGGCGCATCCGGGTTCGTGAAATAATCCGCCGACGGCCACGGCCGCTTCGCGGCGGCCGCTCGAGGTCGATGAGGTCGAGAGGATGACAAAGCTGCCGCTAGGCGGGCATTGGATCGCGCCGTCGATACTGTCGGCCGATTTCGCGCGGCTCGGCGAAGAGGTGGACCGGGTTCTCGCGGCCGGCGCAGACCTGATCCACTTCGACGTCATGGACAATCACTACGTGCCGAATCTCACCGTCGGCCCGCTCGTGTGCAAGGCGTTGCGGAACTACGGCGTCACGGCACCGATCGACGTGCACCTGATGGTGAAGCCGGTGGACCGGATCATTCCGGATTTCGCCGAGGCGGGCGCGACCTTCGTCAGCATCCACCCGGAGGCGACCGAGCATTTGGATCGCTCGCTGCAGCTCATCCGCGACCACGGCTTGAGGAGCGGACTGGTGCTGAACCCGGCGACGC
This sequence comes from Gammaproteobacteria bacterium, assembly GCA_036381015.1. Taxonomy (NCBI): domain Bacteria; kingdom Pseudomonadati; phylum Pseudomonadota; class Gammaproteobacteria; species Gammaproteobacteria bacterium. The sequence continues at coordinate 13,477 of DASVDR010000025.1, read as the reverse complement.
CGCTCGATTGGCTCGACTACGTGCTCGACAAGCTCGATTTCGTGCTGCTGATGTCGGTCAACCCGGGCTTCGGCGGGCAGTCGTTCATCGAGTCGGCGATCGGCAAGATCGAGCGCACCCGCGAGCTGATCGATCGCTCCGGGCTGCCGATCCGGCTCGAGGTCGACGGCGGCGTCAAGGTCGACAATATCGGCCGGATCGCGCGCGCCGGCGCCGATATTTTCGTGGCGGGCTCGGCGATTTTCCGGTCGGCTGACTACGCCGCGACGATCGGCGCGATGCGCCGCGAGATCGCGGCCGGCGCGGGTTGACGCGCGGCGGAACGGCGGGCCCGCGCGGGCGCGAACGACCCGGACGGCGCCGCGAACCGCGGCAAAGCGGCGGGCCCGGCACCTCGACTGCGGTTCTGCTATCCTCGCCGCCCGTTTCCGAGCATCTTCGAGCTTCGTCGATGGACTGGACCGTCCACAAATTCGGAGGCACGAGCCTCGCCGATGCGGAATGCTTCCGCACCGTAGCGGACATCGTCACGGGTGCGGGCGGCGGTAACCTCGCCGTCGTCGTCTCCGCGATGCGCGGCACGACCGATCTGCTGCTCGGCCTCGTGGATCGGGCGGCGAAGCGGGAGCCCGTTCGAGAGGCGCTCGACGGGCTTCGGGAACGCTACCGAGCGGCCGCGAAGGACCTGCTTGCGGGGCCGTCCGCCGATGAGGTGCTCGCCCCGTTCGAAAAGGATCTCGGCGATATCGAGAGCGTGCTGAAAGCGCTCTCGCTCGTGCGCGCGGCTTCCTCCCGAAGCCGCGCGCTCGTCGGCGGCTTCGGCGAGCTTTGGTCCGCGCGCCTGCTCACGGCCGTGTTGGCCGGCCGGGTCGGTGCCGGCCGCCGCGTCCTCTGCGTCGACGCACGCGACGTGCTCGTCGTCGCGCCCGGGGAAATGGGACCGATCGTCGTCTGGGACGAGTCCCGGGAACGGCTCGCGCGCGCGGTGCCGGCCGATTTCGACGGCGTCGCCGTGATCACCGGTTTCATCGCGTCGGACCGTGAAGGCTTGCCGGCCACGCTCGGCCGCAACGGCAGCGACTATTCGGCTTCGATCTTCGGCGCGTTGCTCGGCGCGCGCGAGGTCTGCATCTGGACGGACGTCGACGGCGTGATGAGCGGGGATCCGCGCCGCGTGCCGGAAGCCACCGTCATCGAGCAAATCTCGTACAACGAGGCGATGGAGCTCGCCTACTTCGGGGCAAAGGTCATTCACCCGCAGACGATGGCGCCGGCCGTCGCGCACGGCATCCCGATCCTGATCCGCAATACGTTCAACCGCGCGCATCCGGGCACGCGGATCACGGCGCCGTCCGCCGACCGGAACGGCGTCGTGAAGGGCATCAGCGGCGTCGACGGCGTCGCGCTGATCAACCTGGAGGGCGCCGGCATGATCGGCGTTCCCGGCACGGCGGACCGGCTGTTCGGGGCGCTCCGCGAGGCCGGCGTCTCGGTCATGCTGATCTCCCAGGGCAGCTCCGAGCACTCCATCTGCTTCGCCGTGCCGGAGGCCTCGGCCGGCGCGGTCCGCAGCGTCGTCGAGCGGGCGTTCGCCGTGGAGCTCGACCAAGGGCAGGTGCAGCGTGTCGAGGTCACGAGCGGCTGCGGCATCCTCGCCGTGGTCGGCGACGGCATGGCCGGCGCGCCGGGAACGGCCGGGCGCTTTTTCCGCACGCTCGGCAACGCGGGCATCAACGTGATCGCCATCGCGCAAGGCGCCTCCGAGCGGAACATCTCCGCCGTGATCGCGACGAAAGACATGACGCGCGCGCTTCGCGCCGTGCACAGCAGCTTCTATCTGTCGGCCAAGACCGTCTCCGTGGGGCTGATCGGCCCGGGGCTCGTCGGCAGCGCGCTGCTCGATCAGCTCGCCGACGCCCGCGAGCGGCTGCGCGACAAGTTCAATCTCGATCTCCGCGTGCGCGCGATCGGCGGCTCGCGGCGCATGCACCTCGGCGAGCCGCGCATCGATCTCGGATCCTGGCGCGAGGCGCTCGGCGGCGGCGAAGCCATGCGCCTCGATGCGTTCGTCGATCATGTGCAAACGGATTACCTGCCGCACGCCGCGCTGATCGATTGCACCGCGAGCCAGGAGATCGCGAACCGATACGCGAGCTGGCTCGAGCGCGGCATCCACGTGATCACGCCGAACAAGCGGGCGCACAGCGGGCCGATCGGGTACTACGAGGAGCTGAAGAAGCTGACGCGGTCGGCGAACCGCCATTTCCTCTACGAGGCGACCGTGGGCGCCGGCTTGCCGGTCATTCAAACGCTGAAAGATCTCGTCGAGACCGGCGACGAGATCGAAAGCATCAGCGGCATCTTTTCCGGGACGCTCGCGTACCTCTTCAACGTCTTCGACGGCGGCCGCCCGTTCTCCGAGATCGTGCGCGATGCACGGTCGCGGGGCTACACGGAGCCCGATCCCCGGGACGACCTTTCCGGGATGGACGTCGCCCGCAAGGCCGTCATCCTCGCGCGGGAAGCGGGCCTCGCGCTCGAGCTCGAGGATCTGGACGTGGAGAGCCTCGTGCCCGCGGCGCTCGCGGACGCGTCGGTCGACGAGTTCCTCGATCGGCTGTCGGACTTCGACGCGCCGATGGCCGAGCGCGTGGCCGAAGCGAAGCGAAACGACACGGTGTTGCGCTACGTCGCCGATATCGACATGCGGCGCGGAACGGCGAGGGTGCAGCTGCAGAGCTTTGCGAAAGACCATCCGTTCGCGAACATCAACCTCACGGACAACATCGTGCAGTTCGTCACCCGCCGCTACTGCGACAATCCGCTGATCGTCCGCGGGCCGGGCGCCGGTCCGGACGTGACCGCCGCCGGAATCTTTGCGGATCTGCTGCGGCTCTGCAGCATGCTGAGCGGCAATCAGGACTGAAAGCGTGGCACGCACCGGCATGCGTTATCTCAGCACCCGAGCGGGCCGCGAGACGGACATCGTCGGCGCGGTGCTGCAGGGCCTTGCGCCGGACGGCGGGCTCTACGTTCCGGAGCAGTTGCCGCGTTTCGAGCCCGGCGCCGTGCGCGCCGAAAGCCTGGCCGACGTCGCCGCGGAGCTGCTCGCGCCGTTTTTCGCCGCCAGCCCGCTCGAGCCCGAGCTCGACTCGATCTGCCGCGAGGCGCTCGGTTTTCCGGTGCCGCTGAAGCCGGTCGGCAGCAGCGGCACGCTCTTCGTCCTCGAGCTCTTCCACGGCCCCACCGCGGCCTTCAAGGACGTCGGCGCGCGCTTTCTCGCAGCGCTCACGGAACGCGCGCTGCCGCTATCCGGCGACGACGGCCGGCCGCTCACGGTTCTCGTCGCCACGTCCGGCGACACGGGCGGGGCGGTCGCCGCGGCGTTCCATCGGCGCCGCGGAATTCGTGTCGCGGTGTTGTTCCCGAAAGGGCAGGTATCGCCGCGCCAGCAACATCAGCTCACGTGCTGGGGCGACAACGTGCGCGCGTTCGAGGTGGACGGCACCTTCGACGAGTGCCAGGCGCTCGTCAAGGCCGCTTTCGTCGACCCGGAGCTCGCCCGGCATTGCCGATTGACGGCCGCGAACAGCATCAACCTCGGCCGCCTGCTGCCGCAGGCCGCTTACCACGCTGCGGCGGCGCTCTGGCACTGGCGGCAACATGGGACCGCCGCCGGCTCCATCGTCCCGACCGGCAATCTCGGCAATGGCGTCGCGTGCCTCTGGGCGAAGGCGATGGGCATGCCGATCCGCGAGGTCGTGCTCGCGCTGAACGCGAACAGGACCATCTCGGATTTCCTCGCCACGGGCGACTGGCAGCCGCGGCCGAGCCGGCGGACGCTTGCCTCGGCAATGGACGTCGGCAATCCGAGCAACATGGAGCGGCTGCGGTACCTGCTGCCGGACTTCGACGTGCTGCGCGCGGCCGTGGAGGCGTATCCGGTCGACGACGACGCGATCCGCGCGCAGATCGCGAAGGACGACCGTCGCTACCACGAAGTCTGGTGCCCCCACACGGCGACCGGTTTTCATGTTCACGACCAGCTGCCGGGGGCGCGACGTGCGCTGCCGTGGATCGTCTCGGCCACCGCGCATCCGGCGAAGTTCGAGACCATCGTGGAGCCCATCGTCGGCCGGCGGATCGACATGCCGCCCGCGCTCGCGGCGCTGCTCGAGCAACCGGCGGAATCGATTCCGCTGCCGCCGAGGCTCGACGCGCTCCGAGCACAGCTCGTGCAGTGGGATTTGTGATTGTATATCAATAATTTAAAAGAATAACTTAAAGTCATGCAGGGGTACTGGTTCGTCGCGATCGGCGCGATCGCCGCGCTCGTGCTCGCCCTGATCCTCGCGTTGCTGGTGTGGCGCAGGCGGCAGTCGGATCTCGGGAGCACGGTGCGCTCGGTAGCGATCGACTCGGCCCACCGTGTGCTCGTGCCGAACGGAATGGGCGGCTACATCGAGCTCGAGCATCTGCTGCTGACGGCGCACGGTCTCGTCGTCGTCGACACGAAGGCGTTCGAAGGGACGATCTTCGGCAGCGATCGGATGGAAGAGTGGACGGTGATGAGCCGGCAGCGCCGCTTCACGTTCCCGAATCCGCAGCACACGCTGTACGACCGCATCGCCGCCGTGCGGCGCCTGGTCCGCGACATCCCGGTCGAGGGCCACGTCGTGTTTTCGCCGGCCGCGGACTTCAGCAAGGGGCGGCCGCGCGAGGTGATGCTCGCCGACGAGTTCGTGGAGCGCTACAAGAAGCCCGACAGGGGCGAGGTCGAGCGCCTGAAGGCGGCGTTCGCGCCGCAGTGGGAGCGTGTGCGCGAGGCGCTTCAGCCGGTCAGCGACGCGCGCTGACGAATCCGAGAAGGATTCGAGCAAAGCGGCATAATCTTTTAATCGGAAAGGGAGGGATCACCGGGCCGAACGTTCCGAGAGCCGAAACAAGCGCTCGGTGTTCTCGGCCGCGGCGCGAGCGATCGCCTCGGCGCTTCGGTTCATGCCCGCGGCCACGTGCGCGAGGATATGCGGCAGAAAGGCCGGCTCGTTGCGGCGGTTCCTGGGCTTCGGCTCGAGATCGCGCGGCAGCAAGTACGGTGCGTCGGTCTCGAGCAGCAGCCGATCGAGCGGAATCCTCGGGAGCGCGGCGCGCAGCGCCTCTCCCCGTCGCTCGTCGCAGACCCAGCCGGTCACGCCGATGTAGAGCCCAAGGTCGAGGTACGCATCGAGCTCCGCGGGCCCCCCGGTGAAACAGTGCGCGACGCCGCCCGCCAGGCGGTCGCGGTAGGCGCTCAAGATCGACGTGAACGTATCGTGCGCATCCCGCTGGTGGAGGAACACCGGAAGCCCGCAATCGGCCGCGAGATCGAGCTGAGCCGCGAACGCGCGCTCCTGCGCGTCGCGGGGCGAGAAGTTGCGAAAGAAGTCGAGGCCGCATTCGCCGATCGCGACCGCGCGCGGGTGGCCGAGCAGCGCACGCAACGCTTCGAGGGCGTGCGGATCGAGCTCGTCGGCGTGATGCGGATGCACGCCGATCGTGCAGTAGAGGGCGGGGTGCGACATCGCAAGCTCGGCCGCCCGGGCGCTGGCGGTGACCGAAGTGCCCGTGACGATCATGCGTGTTACGCCGGCGGCCGCCGCCCGCTCGATGACCGCGTCCCGGTCGGAATCGAAGCTGTCGTGCGTCAGGTTGACGCCGATGTCGGTGAGCTCGGGCATTTTCTCGGGTGACTGGCGGCTCGGCGGCCCCGGCGGGCCGCCGGCGGCCGGGGTGCCCACGCTACGGCCGCCGGCTTCATGACCATTCGCCGAGCCGCACCGCGGGCGGCTATTATACGGGCGGGAGGAGCTTGCAAAGACAGGGAATGCCGCAACAACTTCGCTTGCTCGACGACCAGCGACACCCGGCGTTCGTCGCTGGCGGCCACCTGGTCATGCGCGAAAGCCGTCGTGCGCGCCGCTTGTTCCTGCAGCTCGTGCCGCCGCACACGCTCGAGCTCGTCGTGCCGATCGGTACGCGCCCGAAAGAGATCGCAGCATTCGTCGACGAGCATCGCGATTGGATCGAGCGCGCCCGCACGCATGTCAGCACGCGCTACGCGGGGGACCGCGAGCTGTTGCCGTCGACGGTCACGCTGCGGGCCGTCGGCCGCTCGCTGAAGGTGCGGTACCGGCACGAAGCCGGCGGGCGCCCGCGGGCGCGCGTGACCACGCAGGGACTGCTGGTTCAGACCGCGTACGCCGACCATCGAGACGCCCGAAAGCGGCTGCGCGCATGGCTGCTCGACGAAGCGCGGCTGCATTTGAAGCCCTGGCTTCTTCGCGAAGCCGAAGCGATCGGCCGGATGCCGAACAAGGTCCAGGTGCGGCTGCAGCGCACGCGATGGGGAAGCTGCTCGGGCCAAGGCAACATCAGCGTCAACGCGAGCGCGATGTTCCTCGATCCGGCCGTTGTCCGATATCTGCTCATTCACGAGCTGTGCCATCTCTTCTCGCTGAATCACTCGCGCCGTTTCTGGCGTCACGTCGAGCGATTCGAGCCGGCGTACCGCGCGCTCGATCGCAGTCTCGCAAACGCGTGGACCGAAGTGCCGCTCTGGGTCTCGGCCGAGTGAGCGCTCGCGGCTGAGCGCATGCCGGCGCCGAAGGCCACGTGGGTCGACCGGCCGCAGAGCTCGCGCCTGCGCCGCGCGCTGTTCCAAGTGCACCTCTGGACCGGCATCGTGCTCGGAGTCTATGTCGTCGTGATCAGCGTGAGCGGCAGCGTCGCGGTGTTTCGACGCGAGGTGAACTTCGCGCTGATTCCGCGAACGGTCGAAACGGTGGGCGAAACGCGTCTCGATCGGTCTGCGCTCGAGGCCGCGCTCGCGCCGCGCTATCCGGGCTACCGGCTCGTGCGGATCAGCGAGCCCCGCCGCCCGGAGCGGCCGGTGCAGGTCGCGCTCGAGCGCGACGGCATCGAGATCAGCCGGCTCGTCGACCCGTACACCGGGCGCGACCTCGGCTCTCCTTTTCCCGCAGGCGTGCGCGTCATGGAGTGGATCGTGCGCCTGCACGACGATCTCCTCGCCGGGGAAACCGGCCGCAAGCTCAACGGGGCGGCCGGGGTGCTCTGCACTGCGCTCGTGCTCACCGGCGCCGTGATTTGGTGGCCGGGTCGGCGCCGCTGGCGTTATGCGTTGACGATGCGGCGCGGCCGCGGCGCTCCGCGCCTGAGCTGGCAGCTGCACAGCGTGCTCGGGTTCTGGTGCTTCGCGCTGCTTCTCGGGTGGGCCGTCACCGGAGTGTACTTCGCGTTTCCGCAGCCGTTCGAAGCGGTGATGGACGGTCTCGACTCGGATCCGAGCGATCTTTCGAGGCCAGGCGAGGGCTTGCTGCTCGCGCTGATCAAGCTCCATTTCGGCCGGTTCGGCGGCCTCGGCATCCGCTTCACCTGGGCGCTGCTCGGACTCGTGCCGGCGGTGTTGTTCGTCACCGGGTTCACGATGTGGTGGCGCCGCGTCGTTCGCCGCCGCTGGCTGCGCGATCGTACCGCGCCGGGATCGGCGATCCGCGCGCCGGCTTCGTAAGTCCCCGCGTCGCAGCCCGGCGCGGCGAGCGCGCCGGGCCGCCGAGCACGCGAACGTGCGCGTCGTCAGTGCGTGATCGCGTAGACGAGGTAATTCACGCCGAACCGGTAAGCGAGCGCGGTCAGCGGCTCGGGGTAGAACGCGTCGTCGGCGTGCTCCCACGCGTCGCCGAGATCCATGTTGAAGTTGATCGCGATCATCAGTCGGCCGTCGTCGTCGTAGATGCCGCGCCATCGGGCGGGCACGCCTTGCGGGTGCTCCCAAGTGACGCCGCTCAATACGGCCTGGCGACCCGGGATCTGCACGCGCTGATCGAGATCGTAGAGCACGTGAAAAACCTCGTCCGCGTCCGGCATGTCGAGGATGGGCCGATCAGGGAACACGCGGGCCATCGAGGCGGCGAACTCGTCCCATTCCGCGGGGCCGTGGAAGTCGTCGACGATCAGGAAGCCGCCGCGGAGCAGGTACTCGCGCAATTGCGCGGCTTCGCGGTCGTCGAGCCGCATGAATCCGACCTTGACCGCGTAGATCACCGGATAGTCGAAGAGATCCTCGCCCAGAAGCCCGACCTGCCGGCTGCCGTCGGCGGCGTCGATCCGCGTCAGCCGGCGCACGCCCTGCATGAAATGGTAGTCGGCGTCGGGCCAATCCCGGAGCCACGGCTCGCCGCGGCCGATGCCGAACCGGCTGCCGAATGCGCCGAACGCGAGTCGCGCGAAATGAAACTCCGCCGCGTCGGGCTCGGCGTCGTCCGCTCGCGGGCCGCCGTGCGTCAACGTGCAAAGGAGCACGGCGGCGAGCGCGGCGAGCTTGTCGGCGAAGCGCGGCATCTAGCCCGAGTCTACCGCAGCCGACGGACCGAGCGCGTGCAGACCGAAGGGCCTTGCCGCCGTCCGCTCGGATCGGTAGCGGCCGGCACGCGCCGCAGCACGCTCTCGCGAGGGCGAGCCCTCGGGCGGGCTCGTCAACGCTGTTGTGTGAACTGATCCGTTCCGGCGTGCAACCGGGTCTGCTACGGTGCATGCGCGGCAACGACTCTACCGCCGGCGTCGTCGGCTCGATCTCGCCGCGAAAGGAATCACATGAAACCGAAGGCCCTGGCGATCCTCGTTGCGCTGCTCGCGTCGACGCCGAGCTATGCGGGTCCGTTCACGGACGAGCTCGCGAAGTGCCTCGTCCGCACCACCAGCGAGGCGGACCGGGAAATGCTGATGAGGTGGGTGTTCGCCGCGATGGCCGCCCATCCGAGCGTCAGCGAGCTCGGCAACGTCTCGAGCGAGCGGGCGGACGAGCTGAACCGCGGGGCGGCGCAGCTCTTCGTGACGCTGCTGACCGAACGATGCAAGTCCGAGACCGAGCAGGCTCTGACCTACGAGGGGGGGAGCGCGTTCGAGGCGAGCTTTCAGGTGCTCGGGCAAGTCGCGATGCAAGGCCTGATGACTCACCCTCAGGTGATAGCCTTCATGTCGGGCCTCCAGGCGCACATCGACGTGCAGGCGGTGCAGGCCGCGTTCGGCGCGCCGTAACACGGCGCGCGACCCGCCTTCACGCTCGGCTCACGCCGGCCCCGCCCTCGGGCGGGACGGTGCTTCTTACGTCGCAAGCTGCCTCAGCACGTAGTGCAGGATGCCGCCGTGCACGTAGTATTCCTGCTCCTTCGGTGTGTCGATGCGCACCCGCGCCTCGAACTCGATCTTTCGGCCGTCGTCGCGCGTGGCCGTGACGCGCACGCGCGCGCGGCGCTCGGCGCCGAGACCTTCGATGTCGTAGTGCTCGGTGCCGTCGAGGCCGAGGCTTTCGGCCGTGTCGCCGTCGAGGAACTGGAGCGGCAGCACGCCCATGCCGATCAGATTCGACCGGTGGATGCGCTCGAAGCTCTGCGCCAGCACGGCGCGCACGCCGAGCAACGCGGTGCCTTTCGCCGCCCAGTCGCGCGAGGATCCCGCGCCGTACTCTTTGCCCGCGATCACGACCAACGGCGTGCCGTCCTGCTGATAGCGCATGGCCGCGTCGTAGATGCTCGTCTGCTCGCCGGTCGGCAGGTAGATCGTCCAGCCGCCTTCGGTGCCCGGCGCGAGGAGGTTGCGGAGCCGGATGTTCGCGAACGTGCCGCGCATCATCACCTGGTGGTTGCCGCGGCGCGCGCCGTAGGAGTTGAAGTCCTTCCGCTCGACGCCGAGCGAGAGCAGGTAGCGGCCGGCCGGGCTCTCCGGATGGATGCTGCCGGCCGGGGAGATGTGATCGGTCGTGATCATGTCGCCGAGCAGCGCGAGCACGCGTGCACCGCGGATGTCCGAAGGCGGCCGCGGCGTGCGCGTCATCGACGCGAAGTAGGGCGGGTTCTGCACGTACGTGGAATTCTCGTCCCACGCATAGGTTTCTCCGGCCGGCACCGCGAGGCTGTTCCAGTTCTCGTCGCCGGCGAAGACGTTCGCGTAGCTCGCTTTGAACATCGCCGCATCGATGGTCGACATGACGAGATCCTGAACCTCCTTGGCGCTCGGCCAGATTTCCTTGAGGTAGACCGGCTTGCCGTCGCGGTCCGTGCCGAGCGGATCGTTGTAGAGATCCACCTTCATGCTACCGGCGAGCGCGTAGGCCACGACGAGCGGCGGCGACGCGAGGAAATTCATCTTCACGAGCGGATGGATGCGGCCCTCGAAGTTGCGGTTGCCGGAGAGCACCGAGCACGCGGTGAGATCGGACTGCTGGATCGCTTCGGCGATCGGGTCCGGCAGCGGACCGGAGTTGCCGATGCAAGTCGTACAGCCGTACCCGACGAGGTTGAAGCCGAGCTGCTCGAGATCGTCGAGCAGACCGGCCCTTTTGTAGTAGTCCGTGACGACCTTCGAGCCCGGCGCGAGGCTCGTCTTGACCCACGGCTTCGGCTTCAGACCCCGCGCCGCGGCGTTGCGCGCGAGCAGGCCCGCACCGAGCATCACCGATGGATTCGACGTGTTCGTGCAGCTCGTGATCGCCGCGATCGTCACCGCGCCGTCCTCGAGGTCGAACTCCTGCCCGTCGAGCTTCACCGGCACGCGCCGGGCAGCCTTCGCCTCCGAGCTGGCGAGCAGGGCCTTCGCCTTCGCAGCGGCGGAGCGCAGCGGAATGCGGTCCTGCGGGCGCTTCGGCCCCGAGATGCTCGGCTCGACGTCGTTCAGGTCGAGCTTCAGCACGTGCGTGTAGCGGGCGCGTCGGCCGTCCGTGCGCCACAATCCCTGCTCCTTCGCGTAGTGCTCGACCAGGCGGATGCGCTCCGGGTCGCGTCCCGTGAGCTCGAGATAGCGCAACGTCTCGTTGTCGATCGGAAACACGGCGCACGTGCTGCCGTACTCCGGGGACATGTTGCCGATCGTCGCGCGGTCGGCGAGCGGCAGATGGTCGAGACCGTCGCCGAAGAACTCGACGAACTTGCCGACCACACCATACGCTCGCAGCATCTCGGTGACCGTGAGCACGAGATCCGTGCCGGTGGCGCCTTCGGCGAGCCGCCCCGTGAGCTCGAAGCCGACGACCTGCGGGATCAGCATCGTGATCGGCTGCCCGAGCATCGCGGCCTCGGCCTCGATGCCGCCGACACCCCAGCCGAGCACGCCGAGGCCGTTGATCATCGTCGTGTGCGAGTCGGTGCCGACCAGCGTATCCGGATAGGCGACGCGCTCGCCGTCCTGCTCGGCGTCGAAGACGACGCGGCCGAGATATTCGAGGTTGACCTGATGCACGATGCCGGTGTTCGGCGGCACCACGCGGAAATTGCGAAACGCGTTCTGGCCCCAGCGCAGGAACGCGTAGCGCTCACGGTTGCGCTGGAACTCGATCGCGTTGTTCTGCCGGAGCGCGTCGGGCGTGCCGAACTTGTCGACCTGAACGGAGTGATCGATCACGAGCTCCACCGGCGAGAGCGGATTGATCGACGACGCTTTCCCGCCGAGCGCGACGACGGCGTCGCGCATCGCGGCCAAATCGACGACGGCCGGGACGCCGGTGAAGTCCTGGAGAATCACCCGCGCCGGCGTGAACGAGATCTCCCGCTCGGGCTCGGCGGCCGGATCCCAGCTCGCGAGGGCGGAGATGTCCTCGGCCTTGATGTTCTCGCCGTCCTCGTGCCGCAGCAGGTTCTCGAGCAGGATCTTCAACGTGTAGGGGAGATCATCGACCTCGCTGCCGACTGCGCCGATTCGATGAATGCGATAGGACACGCCGCCGACGGAGATCGACTGGCGGGCGCCGAAGCTGTCTGTCATCACGAAGACCTCGGGGAGCTGCTGTGGACGGCGAAAAAGGAATTATAGCAAGCGACGGACGGGGCTAGCCCGCGGCGTCGACACCGAGGGCGACGCATCCGTCCTCGATCGCCGTGAACGCGGGCGGCTCGCCGGTGCTCGCGATGCCGGCGTCGACGCGCTCTGCAACGTCGATCACGGCGCCGCCGAGACAGCGCTCGCCGTCGTACAGCACGACGTACTGCCCGGGTGTCACGGCCCTCTGTGGCTGCTCGAAGGTCACCTCGATCGCATCGGAACCGGTGCGTACGGTTGCGCAGCGCTGGTCGCGCTGCCGGTAGCGCGTCTTCGCGGAGCACACGAGAGGCGCGCCGTCGTCCCAGCCGCGCGGCGGGCCGTTGATCCAATGCAGGCCGGTGGCGCGCAGCCGCTGACAGAGCAGCGCCGGATGGTCGTGCCCCTGCGCGACCAGCAGCTCGTTGCGCTCGAGATTCTTTTCGACCACGTACCACGGCGCATTCGCGCGTGCGGCGACGCCGCCGATGCCGAGCCCGCGGCGCTGGCCGAGCGTGTAAAAGGCGAGCCCGCGGTGGGTGCCGAGCATCGTGCCGTCGATTGCACGGATCGGGCCGGGCTGCGCAGCCACGAACCGCGCAAGAAACTCCGCGAACGGCCGCTCGCCGATGAAGCAGATTCCGGTGCTGTCCTTTTTCTCGGCGACGGGCAGGCGGGCGCGGCGCGCGATGCCCCGGACTTCGTCCTTCGTGAGGTCGCCGAGCGGAAACAGCACGTCCTCGAGGTCCTCCTCGTGCACGGCGTGCAGGAAATAGCTCTGGTCCTTGCCGCGGTCGCGCCCCTTCAGCAGCAAGGGCCGCCCGCCGGCGGTGTCGAGGCGCGCGTAGTGCCCGGTGGCAAGAGCGCGTGCGCCGAGGCGGCGCGCGTAGCGGCGCAGCACGCCGAACTTGATCTCGCGATTGCAGAGCACGTCGGGATTCGGCGTGCGGCCGCGGCGTGATTCCTCGAGGAATCGGGCGAAGACGCGCTCGCGATATTCGCGGGCGAAATTCACCCGATGAAGCGGGACGCCGAGCAGGCGGCAGACGCGGCGGGCGTCGTGGAAATCCCGAGCCGCATCGCAGTAGCCGTCGTCGTCCTCCCAATTGGTCATGTGGAGGCATTCGACGTCGTGCCCGGCTTCCCGCAGTAACCAGGCGGCCACGGCGGAATCGACGCCGCCGGACAATGCGACGATGACAGGGCCCGCAGTCATGACCGCGATTGTATCAACGCGATGGTGCGCAGCGGCGGCGTGGTGCGCAGCGGTGGTGCGCGGCGGTGGTGTGTGCGCAGCGGCGGTGCGGAGGGCTGTGTGGGTGGGCCCTTTCGGGACCGCCGTGAACCCATCCCTGGGGCTCGCTCCGCGACATCCCTGTCGCGGAGCGTCCCGAAAGGCCCCACCCACACAGCCCTCCGCGGACACGGCGTGCCGTTCATGAGCGATCCGCGTTCGACACGTCGCCGCATTGCCGAGCGGAGCAATGGTGGCGAAACGCGCGCGGCCGCTGTGGGGAGGTCTTGCCGAGGGCACCGCGGCGTTTGGGGGAACGTGCCGCAAGCATCGTCCTTCGGAGACCGTCCGCGGCCAGGGACGGCCGCGGACGAGCCGCAGGGACGCACTGCCGGCGTG